>CAMAVI010000006.1 GCA_945861625.1 Candidatus Sulfopaludibacter sp. SbA3 | reverse complement strand
GGTGATGCGCATGGTGCGAACACCACTGATGGGGGCGGCATCGAGCGGAATGCCGAGGAATTGAATCGCGGTGCCCGCCGACGTGGAAACCTGGCGGCCCTGGAACACGTTGGGGCGACCGGCGGTGCCATTGTAAACGGCTAGACCGTTACTGGTTGGGCTGCCCATTATGTCGCAACTGAACGGCGTGGTGCTATAGGGAGCTGTAACGGTACCAACAGTGTTCCCGCAATTCAACAGTGGCGCCGTTCCGCTGGGGGCCGCGGAACCGGCTTCATCAATCACCAACAGCGCTTCGTTGAAATTGGTGTCCGGAGGCGCATTGCTATCCGTGAGTTTGCTGGTAATGGTGGAGGTGGTGGTAAACACCGTGATATCCACCTTGGGCACAAGGAAAGTGCTGCCGGTGGGGATACCACCGGTGCACTGGACGAAAATATCGCCCGTCATCGCCGTGTAGTCTTCGCCGCGGATCAGCGGGTTGTTGGCGCTGCCGGTACATGTCATCAATACGGACTGTGCGCTTGCCGGTACGGTGATGCCCACGAGTAGCGCCACGATAGCAAACGCGTAAAGCAATCTGCGAAAATCTGCCATTTCTTTCTCCTTGAAAAGTTTTGAAATTGAATTGATGGAAGTTCTCTTGTTCAACCTGAGCCTCATCTGCAATCCCCTCGGCCGCTCACCTTGCTGCGTGGCTTGCAACCTTGGGAACCGAGCTTCCCAGCCCTACTTCACCTGGCTGATTTCCGCTCGACTACCGACTACATCTACAGCCCAACTTGACTGACTTCTCGTTCGTTCTACTTCGTTCGTTCTACTTCAGTTTCTCTTGTACTGTGCTCGCGGGAATGAACGGGGTTAGCCGTCCTGCCCTGTTTTACAACAACAACTGCAATAGACACCTTGGATGCAGTTAGATTATTGATACCATCTTCCGGAGACCTTAGTCAAGCCAAAATTCCTATTTAAACCTGCAACTTGCGCGGAATCCGGGTCGGCGGGCCGCCGTCAGCTCTCCATGTTCATTCAGCGAATGGCGATTTTACACGTATTAACGGTGATCCAGGGGCCTTGGGAGGATGTAGGTGGGCAATGATAATTAAAGAGCCTTAACGTATTTCCGCAACTTTCGTACGCGGTCCTTCAGCTCGTTGCTCGCTTCCAGCAAGTCGCTCTCGTCCAAAATGACATGCGGGGTCATGAAAATGATCAATTCGCTGCGGCTGCGGGAGTAATTCTTGCTGCCAAACAGCAGGCCCACTCCGGGAAGCCGGGCCAAGCCTGGAATTCCGGTGGAACCGCTTGTATTGGCTTCGCTGATGATGCCGCCGATGGCGATGGTATCTCCGTCCTGAACGGTAATCTGTGTTTGGACGACTTGTTGGTCAAACGACGGAGTCAGGGTCCCGGATCCAGGGCCGAGCTTACTCACTTCCTGGTTGATGATGAGCGTCACCACGCCGCTGGGGTTGATGCGCGCGTTGACCTGCAAGGTTACGCCCGTATTGTGCGAGGAAATACTGGAAGTCACGGTGGAGGAGCCCGCCACTGTCGTGGACGTGGAGGTCTGCACGGGCACCTGCGTACCCACGTTCAAAGTCGCCGGGATGCTGTCGGTGGCGATCAGGCTGGGCTCGGAAAGAATGCGGGTGCGGCCGGCGTTCTCCGACAGGTTGAGAAACGCCAGCAATTCCCTACTCTGGCCGACCAGCGTGCCCGCTCGAAGAGTGGCAATGCCGTTGCTCAGGGTTCCCAACAGGCCGCGATCGGTTCCGCTTTGTCTCTGAAATTGCGCGGAGACACCGCCGGCGAAAGAACCGCTGAGATCCACCGAATAGATCTTGGCTTCGAGGAGAATCTGGCGGGGAGGCACATCAAGATCCTTGAGAATTGCGAGGAGGTCCTGATACTGCTCCGGCGTCGCTTGAATAATGAGGGCGTTGTCCAAGGGATTCGCGACGACGCGCACGCGCGGCGTGGCATCCGCGCCTTGGGCCGTGCCGGCGGGGGTCTGTGAGGCTCCCGCATTCGGGATTAACCCGGTGCCGGCGCCCGTTGTATTGGCCGGGGCTTGCGCCGCGTAGCCGCCAAAAGCAGGATACCCGTAACCGCCCTGGCCAGGATAAGCGCCCATTCCCATGCCCATGCCCATGCCCATGCCCATGCCCATGCCCATGCCGGGGCAAGCGCCCAGGCCGCCGAATCCGCTGTTGAAGCTGTTGCCGCTACCGTAGGTGCTCATACCAGCTCCACCGGAACCGGATGCCGCGGCAGTATTGGGATAGCCGAATCCCGCGCCGCCTCCGAAGCCGCCACCATAGCCGCCCATTCCGTAACCGCCTCCGCCGAAGCCCATTCCGCCGTAGCCGCCGCCGCTGGGGTAGCCGTAGAGTTGCGAGAGGGCCATGGCGATACAGTCGGCGCGTCCATAACGCAGGCGGTAAACGTGATTCGTGCTTCCTCCGCCGGCGACAATTTTGACGGGCACATCCAATTTCTTGAGCCAATCCTCGACGGTGTCGAAGACCCCCGGGTTCGGCGCAACGGCAATCAAAGTATTGATACGGTCCACGGGCAGAAACCGCACAGTGGTCGTTTTTCCGTCGAGCGATACCGCTTTGAGAACGCTCTCCAGATCGCGCACCAGATCCGACGCCCGCGTACTGCGCACTTCGAACAAGCGCACGCGCTGGTTGGCAAAGGTGTCGCTGTCGAACATCTGGATCAGATCCATGGTGCGGCGCATGTTGCGGCGGCTGTCCAGAATAAACAACAGGTTCGACGGCGCGTAGGAATAGAGGGTGGCGTTCTCGCCGGTGAAGGCGCTGATGACCTTGGTAAGCTCTTCCACCGTCACATACTTCAGAAACACCAGATTCAGCATCAACTGGTCGTCTTCCGGGATGTCGCGCGCGTTCACCTGCGGGCGCAGCGGCATGCGGGGGGCGTCCTTCAACGGAACGATGCGGTAGATATCGCCTTCCTGCACCATCCCGGCGCCGTTGATGCGCAGGATCAGCTCGAGCAGGTTGCGGGCGTCCAAATTGGCCGTGCTTCCGTAAGTATTGAGAATCACTCCGCCCTTTACGGCCGGGTCGAGGATGTAATTGATACGCAGCTGGCGGGCCAGCTGATCGATCACCTCGACCAGCGAAGCGTTTTGCAACGAAAGATTGCCGATGGGCACCGGGGGCGGCGCTGGGGGAGCTTGCGCCCACGCCGCGCCCGCGAAAAGCGCGGCCATCAGCAACGGCAGGACTGAATAAATCGGGTTCCAACTCCAGCGTTTCATTATTTGTTTTGCTCCCAGTGGCAGATTGAGCCAAATAGCGTGACAGTCATGCTTTTCTTATAGCCGGAGTGAACCGTGCCGGAAAGCGACGAATCGCTGGGCTGGCACGCCCTGGTGCCGTCGGCCTGCACCGGCCCGAACATCGGATCGTCGCTGCCGCTATCTTTCGTGTCCGTCGCGGAACTCCCGCTCGAGCCACTCAGCGAGACCACCGGTCCGGCCGGCGCGCCCGCGGCGGCACTGGGCGCGTTGCCCGGCGTTGAACGGGCCGCGGCCTGCGCTGGCGCGGTTTCCTTGGGCTTCAGCTCATCCAGCTTGCGCTGAATCGATTTGCCGTGCCACTCGAACTCCATGCTTTCCTTGTCGAAGCTGACCAGCTTGAAATCTCCGATGGATTCTCCGGCGTGATAGCTGCGCTGAGGAACCGCGGACGTGCTCAGAAACGCGACCGGCTCGCCAATCGCCATCTGCCCGTGATAGCCGGGCAGGGCAGGCATGGGCGGCTCGGGCGGCGCAGGCTTGGGCGGAGGCGTCTCAATCACGACGGTTGCATTACGATCCTTCGAAAACAACATCCGGGCGGCCACGTCTAAATATTCGGCGGGCGCCACCGGCTTGGCGGGCGCGACGGGAGGCGGAGCCAGAAGCTTCCTCGGCTCTACTTTCTTTTGGATGACGGCGCTTTGCTGGGATTGCGCGCTGAACCAGTTGTTACGCAGGGTCCAGGCGAGAACCCCTGCCAGTGCCAGCAACGCAAGATTCAGGAACACGAGCTTGCGGTTCACAGTCCCGGCCCTCCCGTCTTGGGTTTTTCAGGCACCAAGCGGCGCGGCACCACTCCGGAAACCGTCAAGCGCGCGCTCACGGTTTTCTCCCGGGCATTCGCGGAAAGCACGCGCAGGTCACGGGTGGCGATCCATTCGGGCTGCGACTGCACGGCGGCCATCAGGTTCACTAACTGGTCCATGCGGCAATCGATCTGCACGGTGACGCTGGCTTCGCCATACGTCTCGCCGAGAGGGCGAATCGGATTGAGTTCGGTGCCGCGGATCTCCACCGGTGGATTTTCGGCCGCGCCCAGGCCGCGCACGATTTGCAGCAAACGGGCCTGCGCCTGCGCTGCCGTTTCGGTGGCGATCATTCCTTTTTCGCGCGGGGCCAAGTCGGCGGTTACCTGTTTAACAATTTCGTCCTTCGAAGCAACCGTCGCGGCCGCTTCGCGGAGTTTGGCCAAGCGGGTCTCGGCCAACGTGACGGGATTGCCGGCGGGAACGACGACGCCCGCCGGGGAATCGGCCGTCCACAGACGATCGGCGGCAAACCAGATCAACGCCGCCACGACAAGCAGCGCCAAGGCGCGGCGGTCCCGCGGTTGCAGGGTCATTTCCCGGACTCCCGATTGGTGCGGATGCGGAAACTCTCCGCGGCGTTGTTGGCGCGCGCCGGAGCGATGGTGAACTCGGAGCCTTGAAACAACGGCGACCCGTCGATCAGTTGTAATAATGGCGCGGCCTGCTGCGTTTCTCCCGCCAGCGTGATTTGGGCGCGCGTGATTTCCAACGTATTCAGCCACGCCGGCGGAGCCAGGATGCGGGTCATCTCCGCGAGCACGTCCATATCCAGCTTGGTGCGGCCGTGCAGTTCATCAAGAAGCGCGAGGCGGGAGCGCGCCGCGGCAATCTGGCGGTCCAGCGCAGTGGAGCGGTTCGCCGCGGGCGTAACGCGGGCAATCTCCGCGTTCAACGAAGACAAGTAGCGCTGCGTCTCATAGCGCGGCGCCAGGCTCAAGGCAACCGCCAGCAGAGCCACGGCGGCAGCCAATGCCGCGGAGGGAATCCACTTGGCGCGCGAATCGAGCTGCCGCTCGCTGAGAGGCAGCAGGTTCAGCGGCAGGCACAGCAGGGGACACGCGGACGCCAATGCGGCCGCATAGGGCAAGGGCGGGTCCACGTGCAGCAATTCGCTCAGGCTGGCGACGGGTTCACTCACGTTCAGACGCAGTTCCGCGGCGGCAAGCGCGGTGGCGCGATCGGCGGGCACATCAAAGGCCGCCGAGAAAATGGGGCGCTCCGGGCTCTCGCCGTAAATCTCTACGGTGCCGTTGGGATTCGGCTCAAACGTGAGCAATCCCGCGCCGGGCACGGCGTTGCCGAGAAGGCGCAGGGAAGAATAAATCGCGGCGGCGGAACAGGTGATCGACGCAATCTTGACTCCCGCCTCGGCAAACAGAGTCGTATAGTGCTCAACCACCGTCCGGCGCGTGATCGCAATCAGCACCGACGAAGTGCCGGGTATCCGCGCCCAACTGGTCACGGCGTCCGTCTCCGGATACGGATGGAGGCCTTCCATCTGGAATTCGATGGCCGCGGCAAGGTCTTTATCGGGAACTCCGGGCAGAGCCAGTTGACGAGCGATGACGTCGCGTCGCGGGAGAACCACGGTGGCGGCCACATGCGCCATTCCGCGCTTGCGCAAGAGCGCGGCGAATTCCGTGCCCCAGACCCCACTGGCCTGGCGTTCGAGCGCCTCCACGTTGAAGGTGTCCAGAATCCTGGCCCGGCCGGGGCGAACGCGGACGAGGGCAGCCCGCAACGATTCCGCGCCGATAGCGCCGGAAATCTCGATGCCAACGCCGCTGCCGAAGGCCAGCCAGTGCCGCATCTCAGCGGGAATCAGAGTGCGCACGAGATTCATCGCCGGGGTGCTCCGTTCACGGACGTGCTGGCAGCCCCTGATCCCAAAAAATTGGGTTGCCCGGGAACGTTGCCGCCGGCAATGGGCATCCCGGGATACGGCGGAATTGCCGCTTGCGACCAAGCGTCGTCATACCAGCGCATCACGTGCATTGGCTGCGGACTGCGCCGCAAATCAAACAGCTTGATGGTGGCCGATGCCGTGCGCACCGTTTCGGAATAGGCGCCATCCCCGCGGCGAAGACGGGCCGTGGCGCGCAGCGTGTAAATCGAGAGTCCGGGAAGAATCGTGAAACGCGGGGTTTGCGCGCCCAGTTCGGCCAACTCGCCGGCGCTAGCGAAGGGACGTGTTTGGCGCCGCGCGACGACGGCCGCCGCCGTGGCCGGGTCCATTCCCAAGGCCTCCAGCAGAGCGGGGCTCGACGCGTTCACATCGAAAGGGCCGTTCGATCCCCACACCGAGAGGCAGTCACGGAGCCCGCCGCGGGCGTACAGGCGTCCATCCGCCCCGGTGGTGTAGTTGCCGTAAAACAATTCCGGACTCATCCCTTGAACCAGCAGTAACTCCTCGATCTCTTGAAGAGACGCATGGCGGGCCCGAAAAGTCGGACCTAACGTCAAATAGTAAGAATCAAAAGCACTTGGACTGGCCGCGGGAGATCTCCAATCGAGGATGGCGTCAGTGACCTGGCGCGCGCGGCCAGGATCTCCACTCACTGCGAAGACCACCCGGAAGAGATCATCCGGGGAAGCGTTATTCACATTGAGCTTGGCCCCTTCCGGAATGACTTCGACGATGGCATCACCGCTGGGGAAAGCCATGGTCATGCGGGATTGACTGGGGCGCCAGAAGCGGGTGGACCCGCCGGGGTTGGTGTAGATGGGCCCGTTGCTTCCCCATTGCACCCACATGATTGCGCGTTCCAGCGCGCCCGCCGCCAGATACGACGCCCGCAAGCCTTCTCCGGCGGTGGCCACGCGATCCGTCTCCGAACGCACGTTAGAGGAAACGGAGAGCGCGATGGCAGCCAAACCGGCGGAAAGCCACAACACGGCTAGCAGCGCGCCGCCGCGCTGCTTGTGCCGCCGCCGGGATTTAGAAGCGCAAAGGCCGAGTCCGTTTTGCGCGTGTGAGTAAAGAGCGCAAAGGCCGAGTCCGTTTTGCGCGTGTGAGTAAAGAGCGCAAAGGCCGCGACGGCAGGGCAGCCAGTGAAACCGGAACATGCAGGCTGGGGGCGCCGGCGCGAGTCCGTTTTGCGCGTGTTCGTTAGAAGCGGTCCACATAGGGAATCAAGGGATCACGGGTCACGCGGATCGGCGCGGTAATATCCAAAGGCGCAATCGCGCCGGCGACAGGCGCGGCGGGGCGCATCTCAATGCGTACGGCAGCGGGCAGCACAGGACGATTCCAGATGATCAGCCAAGGGGTCTCTTCAAACGTGCTGATGTTGTAGGGTTCGTGGTACGAGATGCGGCAGTAGGCCAGGTGATCGGCGAGCACGACCACGCGGGCATCGGGAGGCGGCGTCCCAGCGCAGTACGGCAGCGTGCTCTGCGGCCCGCTGTAAAGGTTTTCACTGGCGACCAGACGCACCTGGCCGGCATCCGAGGGCAGCACCCGGTATTCGACGATTTGCGGATAGCCGCGCGCGCCTTCCGCAATCGAATAGCTGGAAACCAGACGCAGAACTCCCGCGGTTCCCGCCATGAAGGACGCGGAAACGGGAAGTCCGGCGGGCGTCGGGCAGATGGAAGCAACAGCCATCGCCCCGCCCAATTGGCTGGCGATAATGCGTTCCACTCCCACCACGCGGCGGTTCTCTTCCAGGCGCCGCGCGGTTTTCTCGTAGGTAAGCACGCTGGTGCGCATCGCAAACAGCATCCCGGTGGAGAGCAGGGCCACCAGGGATACGGCGATCAGCAGTTCGAGCAGCGTGACTCCCCTTTGCGAGCCCATTAGAACGCGCGGTCTCCTGCCTGCAGGCGGTTTCTGCGAAAACCTTCCAGCGAAAAGCTGTGCCGTGTTGGGCCATCCATCCACCAGATTTCGAGTTCCACGCGGTCGATTCCGACGACACCCGCGCCGGCTCCCGGCGGCGCTTCAAACGCAGCGATGCGCGCGCGCCATCCGGTGCCTTCTTTGCCGGTGAGCGCGGGATCGAATTCTCCGGCGAGGTCCTGATTGCGCGGCGCGGTACGGTCGACCAGCAACTGATCCATCTTCTGGCGGGCGAGCAGTGTCGCGCGATCGTAATCGGTGAGCCGCGAGGCGTTGCGCGTGGCGCCCGCGAGTCCGCTCAATATGCCGGAAATCGCAATGCCCATGACCAGCGTTGCGACCAGCACTTCGAGCAGCGTGAAACCTTTTCTCATAGGTTGCAGTTCCCGCACGTTCTCATGCCTAGTGCAGCTCCCGCACGGCGCTCTGCGCGGCCACTGGAGATTCGCTCACCGGACTGGGCATACCGGTGAAAGGGTCCATGCTGACCCACCTCTTGCGGCCCGCGCTGTTGGAAATTTCGACACCGATGCGGGGCGCCGCGCCGCCCGGATAGAGAAGAAAACGGCGCGGTTCGTCGGGATTCACTTGCGCCCGCGGCAGCACGGAAGTGATGCGGAACGACCCGGGGATATCCAGGCGGCGCGAAAAGGCCAGATCCGGAGAGCGCGCGAGCAGAACATTTTCCTTGGGTGAAATCCAGATCTCAATGACTTGCTGGCGGCGGGTGGCCCGGTCCACCGCTGTATTCAGAAAACTCACCACGGTATCGGCAACCGAGCGCAGGCGCAGCGATTCGACGCCCGCCGCGGCCGAGGGATACGCGACGCCGACCACCAAGGCGATCAGCGTCATGACGATGAGCAGTTCGAGCAGCGTAACGCCGCTCTGGGATAACGACCCCCTACTTATTGCTCCAGCTGACGATGTCGGCATTGATCCCTTCTCCGCCCGGCTGCCCGTCGGCGCCCAGCGAAACGATATCCGGCTCATCCCCGTGTTCGCCCGGGAATTTGTAGAGATAGGGATGCTCCCAAGCATCCATGGGAACGTCCTGCGGCAAATAGGGACCGGCCCACTGATTGACGTTCTCGGGCTTGACGCGCAGGGCGTTCATACCCATTTCCGTGCTCGGGAAATTGCCGGTGTCGAGCTTGTAGGAACCGAGCGCGGTCATGAAAGAATTGATTTGCGCGTGCACTTGCGTGCGCTTGGCCTTATCGACATTGCTGAACAAACGTGGACCGACCAGCGCCGCAAACAGCGCAATGATGGTCACCACCACCAGCATTTCAATCAGCGTGATACCTCTTTGGCCGCGTCGGGTTTTTCGCATAGGTTTCCTCAGCATGACAATCTCCTAGCCGGCAATATCATTGATGCTCGTGATCGCCAGCATCAGACTCAAAATCAAAGTTCCAATCAACAAACCCATGACCAAGATGATGAGGGGTTCAAACAAAGACGTAAAGCGCCGGATGGCCGTGCGCGTTTCGTTGTCGTAGATGTCGGCCATGCGGACGAACATGGTATCGAGGTGTCCGGTCTCTTCGCCCACCGCCAACAGATGTCCCGCGAGAGGAGGAAACTCGCCCGCCCTGGTCATCGGTCCGGCAAGACCTTCGCCCCGCTTAACGCCTTGTATCACGCGCTCGAGCGAACCTGCGATGCGCCGGTTGTTGAGAATTCCCCGCGCAATCCCAATGGATTGCACCAATGGCACGCTGGCTGCAACCAGAGTTCCCATGGCTCGCGCAAAACGCGCTGTTTCGGCTTTGCGCAGGGCATCACCAAGCACGGGAAGCCGCAGGCGGAACGCGTCCCACCACAAGGCGCCGCCGGGCGTCCGGATGTAGCTGACAAAGGCGATCACGGCCACAACCGTACCGGCTAAGGCAAATAGGCCGTACTGCTGAAGGTAGCGGCTCACGGTGAGCAACATGAGTGTCGGCGCGGGAATGGTCATGCGCGGATCGGAAAAAATCACGGCAAAGCGCGGGACCACAAATTCCAGCAGCACGATGATGGAGCCAAAACCGACCAACGTAAGCAGGCCGGGATAAATGAGCGAACTGATGATGTAGCCACGCAGGTCGTCGCGCGTGCGCTCAAACTCAGCGAGTCGCTCGAAGATTTGGCCCAGCGACCCGGAGGCTTCCCCGGCACGCACCATATTCACGTACAGTTCGGAGAAACATTCGGGATGCGCCGCCAGGCTGTCGGCCAGCGCCTTGCCGCCTTTGATCAGCCGGAGCACATCGAGCACGAGGGAGCGGAAGTTGGGGCGTTCCGTGAGTTCCGCGGTGATGGACAGAGCGCGATCCACCGGCACGCCGGCGTTGAGCAGCGTCGAAAGCTCTTGCGTGAAAAACAGAACATCCTGGCGCTTGCCGCGGTTGAACGCCGGCAAGTTGAGCGTAAGGCCGGCCTTTTGCTCCAGGCCCACGTAGACGGGAATCAGGCCCTGGCGCTTCAGTTCCTGCGCGACCTGCTTGTCAGTCTCGGCGGACAGCGTGCCGGTGCGGAGTTTTCCGTCCGCCGCCACCGCTTTGAAGAAATACGCCGTCGCCATACGCTAAAAACCCAAACCCGGGACAGTACACTCAAACACCAATTTCCGGCCGGGACCTTGGGTTCGCAACGAGAGCGAAAATGGTGTTTGAGTGTACTGTCCCGGGTTTTTCATTAGAACTCTTGCGTCACGCGCAGGACTTCGCTCGCGGTGGTCACGCCGCGCCGCACCTTATTCCAGCCGTCCTCGCGGAGATTGACCATGCCGTAGCGCCGCGCAATGGCGGTGAGCTTGCCGGCATCCTCATTGCGCATGATCGCCCCGCGCAGTTCCTCGTTCAATTCCATCAGCTCAAATATGCCGACGCGGCCCCGGTAGCCGGTGCCGAAACACTGGTCGCAACCCGCGCCATGGAACACCGGGATCGATTCGCCTTCCGGAGTCAAAGCCGTACCGGCGGAAGTCTTGCAACCACTGCAGATCACGCGCACCAACCGTTGCGCCAGCACCGCCACGAGAGACGACGTGATCAGGTAATTCTCGACGCCCATGTCGGTGAGCCGCGGAATCGCGCTAGGAGCGTCATTGGTGTGCAGCGTCGAAAACACGAAATGGCCGGTGAGCGCGGAACGGATCGCGATATCCGCCGTCTCGCGGTCGCGAATTTCGCCGACCATGATGACGTCCGGGTCCTGACGCACGATGTGGCGCAAGCCCGACGCGAAGGTCAGCCCAATCTGCGGATTTACATGGATCTGATTGATGCCGTCCATCTGATACTCCACCGGGTCTTCAATGGTGATGATCTTCTTGTCGCTTTGATTGATTCGCTTCAGCGCGGAATAAAGAGTCGTGGACTTGCCGCTGCCGGTTGGCCCCGTCACCATAAAAATGCCATGCGGAAGCGACGTGTAGTACGTCATGCGATCCAACATGTGCTTGTCGAAACCCAGGCGCTCCAGATCGTAAAAATCGCCCGCCGAACGATCGAGCAAACGCATGACGACGCTTTCGCCATAGAGCGTGGGCAGCGTCGAAACACGGAGATCGACCTCGCGGCCGATGGTCTTGACCTTAATGCGGCCATCTTGGGGCAAACGGCGCTCGGCAATATTCAGGCGCGCCATTAGTTTCACACGCGAGATCACCGCGGCTTTCAAATCGCGCGGCGGCGAGTCCTGATTCACCAAGACGCCGTCAATGCGAAAGCGGACGCGAAATTCTTTCTCGAACGGCTCGATATGAATATCGCTGGCGCGCTTCTCCACTGCCTGCGCCACCATTGCGTTGACCAAGCGGATGACTGGCGCTTCGCTGGCCATGTCCCGCAAGTGCTCAAGATCTTCATTCGTCTCGCCGGTGGGCGCCGCCAGCTCCGTCTCGTTCTTCTGGGTCTGGCCGTAGTAGCGATCGATCGCGTCAAGAATTTCCTGCTCGGAGGCCAGTCCCGGATTCACTTTAAGTCCGGTGCAAGATGCCACCGTCGAGCGGGTTTCGAAATCCAACGGATCGGCCATGGCCAACGTCACCGTGTGATCGTGCAGCGCCACGGGAAGGCAGCGGTATTGGCGCAAAAACTTGGGAGAAAGCGTCTCGGTTTCCGGAGAAACGGCGGGCGGACCGTCAATCGAGACAATGGGAACTTGCAACTGCTCGGCGAGGGCCGTCAGCACATCGCGCGCCGCGACGAAGCCGAGATCCACCAGGATCTTCCCCAGCTTGTCGCCGCGTTCGCGCTGCAATTCCAGCGCGCGATCCAGGTCATCGCCGGAAAGCAGTTGCCGCTTGATCAGGATCTCGCCCAGTCTCATGATCAGAACTGGGTGGCTTGAATGGCAGCTTCCAGATTGGCACCGGAGCTCTTGGCTTCCAGCAACTTCTTCTTTGACCCCCGCAGCATGATCTGCGCGGGTATGCCGCTCAGGTCTTCCCACGGAAAATGGGACAGGAACGCGACCAGCACGATCTGTTCGTCAGGCGGCACCAGAGCCAGTTCCTTCGATGCAGCGGCATCCAGCAGCGCCTTTTGCATCTCCGCTTTGAGATCCGGAATGCGCTTCATCTTGATCTGTTTGTGCTGCGCCGCGTATTCCTTGGAGGTGGCGGTATTGAAAAGCGTCAGCGGCGGCCCCGCCACGACGTTCACTTCCGCGGTAAATACGATTCCATACCCTTCCAAATAAACGCCGCGCGAGGGGCCCAGTACCGGCACCGGATTGTCGCTCCATAACCGGGTGAAGCGGTTATCGAGATTTCTTTCCGTGATGGCGACGGCATTTCGCGCCAAGCGCGGCGCATTACTCAATTCAGCCGCGGAGGCAGAAGCCGCGGCCGTCATGGCAAGGAGAAAGGAGACAAGGAACTTTTTCATTTAGCGAACCCCCGCGCCGGTATTCAGCGCATACAGGTGAGTCACCTGCTTGTTGAGAAAATCGGCGGCGTCGGCGTAGCGGCGCTCAGTAGTGGCCAGCAGCGTGGCGGTCCGCTGGTCATCGCGTTTTTCAGTATCGGCGACCGCCTTGGCCACGGCGGCCGTCATCTCCGCCTGCATCTTCCGGGCAACTTTTTCCTCGATTTGGGCCGTCAGCCGCGCTTCCATGGCAACAATATCCACCTGCGGAACAGCCGGGCTCACCGGGGCTGTAACCGGCCGCACGACAGCGTGAATCAGAATGGCGGCGGCAATCACGCCGGCCGCCGCGAACGACGGCTGCCGGAAGCTCCGCACCATACGCTGCCACCAATTGGGCTCGAAAACCTTATCGGAAACGAAGGCGATGCGGCGCGGCAACTCTTCTTCGCGCAATACCGCCATCGCGTCAAGCGTGATGCGCAATCCGGCCACTTCTTCCTGGCACGCCACACAGTTGGCGGCGTGAGCTTCGGCCTCGCGCCGCTCCGCGGCATCCATTTCACCGAACGTGTAGGCCTTCCAATCCGGCTTGCTATTTTCCAGCTTGCAGGTCATTTTCCGCCTCCTCTGGCACTCACGCCAGAACGTCCTTACGAAAGCTCGCGGGTTTTCAAGAACACCGCGGGAGCAAGCGCCGTCCTTAGAAGATCCAGGGCGGTATACAAGCGCGACTTGACGGTGGAGACCGGACAATACAGGATCACCGCCATCTCGTCAAACTTGAATCCTTGATAGACCTTCAGCAAAACAGCTTCACGTTGATCTTCGGACAGCATCTTGAGAGCGCTCTCGACCGCCAGCGACAGTTCCATGGGCAGCAGGCGTCCGCCGAAATCCTTGGGGCGGGGCTCGCCGGCCAGCTCGCTATCCGGTTTCCGGCGCCGCAGCAACGAGTACGCTTCGTTGTGGGCGATCCGGTACAGCCACGCCGCGAAGCGGGCCGGATCATCGAGCTTGCGCAGGTTTTGATACGCTTTCAAGAACGTTTCCTGGCTGACATCGAGAGCATCCTCGCGATTGGAAACCAGCCGCAGAAGATAGTTGAAGATACGCTTCTCCCACCGGGATACGAGAAGGTTGTAAGCCTCGACGTCTCCCTGTCTCGCCTTGGCGATCAGATCGCGATCTTCGACTTCCCGAAAGATCAACGTTTGCTCCGTTCGTAAAGACGCCCCCGGAGTGGAAAAAGTTGGCCGGAGACGCGGATACCCACTATCTTACTACGAACATTTCTTGAGAGAAATGTTTTTAATACCGGTCGCGAGCTGGGGATCGTGTTGAAAGATAAGGGAATGATGAGCTGAAATGAAGTATTCGGGGTGGCGGGCAACGAAGGCGAGGCTGGTGCTTACGGGCCTACTTCGCATCGGATGGCGAGTCAAACGGCAAGGGCTCTCACCGAACCTTGGAACGAGGAGGCTGGCCCGACTACGTGTTCGCGTACCACGACCGAGTGGAACTTGGTCCAGTTGCACTCGAGAAGTTGGGGCGGAAGACCGGACTCACACCGAAGGATTTGTAATCTTAAGCGGCGAAGGACACCGTCATCTCGCCCGGCACCGCTTCCCCATGTTCCAGACGGTCGGCGATCACACGTAATGCCAGGGCCTCAACCGCCACGAGCGCCTGCTTGCGGGTCCGGCCGTAGACCATAACCCCCGGCAGCGCGGGAATGTCGGCAATCCAGCGGCCATCGGCTTCGCGATCGAACTCCACTTTCAGATCGAATGCCGTGGCTTTGGCGGCGGGCTTCATGCGATTAGTATACCGTTGAACCGCGATTGAGAAAGCCGCTGGCGGCCCGCGCTTGGTGTCATAATGCCTAGTAGGCAACCACGACCGATGAGCGCCAAAGTACTGATGGACGTCGAGGAGTACCTGCGAACCAGTTTCGATGGCCCCGACTGCGAGTATCTGGACGGCGAGGTCGTGGAACGCAATATGGGCGAATTACCGCACGGAGACGTGCAAGGCAACCTCTACCATCTGCTGCGGCTGTTGCGCCCGCGGTTGGGAATTCGGGTGGTACCCGAGATCCGCATTCAGATTCACTCGCGCCGCTACCGCGTGGCCGATCTCGCGGTCTGGCGCGACGACAACATCGGGACCGGCATTCCCACGGTCGCGCCGTTCCTGGTGGTCGAAATTCTTTCGCCCGAAGACCGGATGATGCGCATGGCGCCGAAAGTTCAGGAATATCTTTCGCTCGGAGTCGAGTGGGTGTGGGTGATCGATCCGGAACTGAAAACCGCCTTGTGCTATTCCCAAGCGGACCCCCGCGGCGCGCTGTGCGATGTGCTGCGAACGAAGAATCCCTCCATTGAAATTCCTCTCGATCAGGCCTTCGACTTGAACGCGTGACCTACATCGATTCCGTCCAGTTTCTGTACGCGCTGGGCAATGAAATGAAGACCGCCAAGCTGGGCCTGGAACGGATTCGGGCTTTATTGGAGGTTCTGGGCAATCCGCAAACGGCCCACCGCATCGTGCACGTGGCCGGGACCAACGGCAAAGGGTCCACCTGCGCCATGATCGAATCCGGGCTGCGCGCGGCAGGGCGGCGGACGGGGTTGTTCACATCACCGCATCTCATTGAGCCTACTGAGCGCATCCAGATCGACGGCATGCCGGTAAGCCAGCGGCAGTTTTCAAATGCATTCGACGTGGTTCACCAAGCCGCCGCGCGGGCCGATCTGGATGCGCACCCGACGTACTTTGAAACGGTCACGGCGATGGCATTCTGGCTGTTCCGCGAGATGGGCATCGAGATCGCGGTTGTCGAAGTCGGGCTCGGTGGGCGTCTGGACTCGACCAACGTCGTCGAACCGGAACTCACCGTCATCACTCCGGTCGACCTGGACCATCAGAATTTCTTGGGTGATACCATCGAGCTGATTGCCGCCGAGAAGGCCGGAATTCTGAAACGCGGCGTCCCGGCCGTCTTCGCGAGACAAGTCCCGCGGGCAAAGGCAGTCTTGGAAGCGAGGGCCGCGGAACTTTCTTTGAAGGTCAGCCGCGCCGAGGATTTTACGATTCGCGACCTGGAAGTTGATTCGCGCGGCAGCCGCTTCTCGGGAATGGAATGTCCGCTCGCGGGCGAGCATCAGGTAGACAATGCCATCACGGCAGCGCTGGCCCTCGACGCGCTGGGCGTTTCGCGCGCTGGGATCGCGGAAGCACGATGGCCGGGACGTTTGGAACATGTCTCACCGAATCCCGACGTCGTGCTGGATGGCGCGCACAACCCGGCGGGCGCGCGCGCACTGGAACGCTATGTCAACCGCTTTTATGGGGACCGCAAGCGATGGATGATCTTCGGCGCGATGGGTGACAAAGCCGTCGAAGAGATCGCTGCCATTCTATTCCCGCTCGCCGATGAATTGATCCTGACCGCGGCGAATTCCTCGCGCTCCATGCCGCCGGAGCAAATCGCCGCCCTCGCCGGGCGCGGACGGACGGCCCCCAACGTCGTTGATGCACTGCACTTGGCAGCCCAGGAGGCCTCGGCCGATGATGTCATCATCGCTACGGGATCGCTATTTCTAGTAGGAGAAGCACGGGCCGCCTCTTACAATAGAAAAACATGGCCATTCTCTGGAGCCTGGTCGTAATCGACCCGCTCATTATTCTTTCCACCATCCTGTGCGGCACGGTCAGCATTTTTTGCACGCTCTTTGATAAGACCGGCAACACGGCGATACGCGTGGGGCGCGTGTGGGCGCGCTCGTTGCTCGGCTTCGCGGGGGTGAAGGTGCGCGTAGAGGGCCTGGAGAAAATCCACCCGGATGGCAAGTATGTTTTCTGCACCAATCATCTGAGTTATATGGATACGCCCGTGGTGCTGGGCCACATTCCGGTGCAGTTCCGCTTCCTGGCCAAGCGCGGGCTGTTTCAAATTCCGTTCATGGGCACGCATCTCACACAGGCCGGGCACATCCCCGTGCCGCTCGAAGACGCCCGCGCGGCCGTGAAGACGCTGACGCTGGCCGCTCACACAATCGAGAAACGCTCTGTGTCGCTGCTGATCTTCCCGGAAGGCGGGCGCTCCGAGGACGGCATCCTGCAACCGTTCAAGGACGGCGCAGCCTACGTGGCGATCAAAGCGGGTGTGCCCATTGTGCCCGTAGCGCTGATCGGTACTCGTGAGATCCTGCCCATGGGCAGCGCAACGTTCCGCTCCGGTCCAGTCACGCTACACATCGGCGATCCGATCCCGACCGAGGGCATGACGTCCCACGACCGGAAGGCGCTTACCGCGCGGATGCGGGAACAGATTGTCGAACTTCTCCAGCCCGCGCGTGAAGCTACGCCGTCTGCGCCTTTGCGTTAGTAGAGGGTGCCGCGGCCACGGGCAGAGCCGCCGGCCCTGCCAGTCCCAGCTTTAACCGCAGCGCAGCCTCAATCCGGTCGCGGACCTCGGGATGTTCTTTGAGGAACGTGCGCGAATTCTCGCGGCCCTGGCCAAGCCGCTCACCGCCGTAGCTGAACCACGAGCCCGATTTCTCCACCACGCCCTGTTCGGCGCCAAGATCCACCAGATCGCCTTCGCGCGAGATGCCATGGCCATAGAGAATATCGACTTCGGCTTCGCGGAACGGCGCGGCGACTTTGTTCTTCACGACTTTGATCTTGGTGCGGTTGCCGATCACCAGATCGCCGTCCTTGAGCGCCCCGATGCGGCGCACTTCGACTCGAACGGAAGAATAGAACTTGAGGGCGCGGCCTCCGGTGGTGGTCTCCGGATTGCCGAACACGACGCCGATCTTCTCGCGCACCTGGTTAATAAAGATCAGACAGGCGTTGGCTCGCGAGACGGCGGCAGTAAGTTTGCGCATCGCTTGCGACATGAGCCGCGCATGGAGCCCCATGAAGCTATCGCCCATCTCTCCTTCGAGCTCGGCTTTCGGCACCAGTGCGGCGACGGAGTCGACCACGACGACATCGAGCGCGTTCGAGGAGATCAGCGCATTGGTGATTTCGAGCGCCTGCTCGCCGTAGTCGGGCTGGGAAATCAGAAGATTGTCGACGTCCACGCCCAAAGCCCGCGCGTAGGTTGGATCCAGCGCATGTTCGGCATCAATGAAGGCCGCCGAGCCGCCCGCCGCGTGCGCCTGAGCGATGATGTGCAGCGCGAGTGTGGTTTTGCCGGACGACTCCGGCCCAAACACTTCGATCACGCGGCCACGCGGGAAGCCTCCCACGCCGAGTGCGGCATCGAGCGAAATGGACCCCGTCGGGATCACGCTCACCTGTTGGGCGCTCCGCGACCCAAGCTGCAACACGGCGCCCTTGCCGAACTGTTTTTCCATTTGCAGAAGAGTCTGCGCGATCTGGCGCGCGCGCTCGCCGGATGGGAGCACGGCGGCGGCGGGAGCATTGGAATGCATGGACAAGACCTCGCATAAAGGTGCGCCGTCCGCGGTAAAATTCTCAGGGACGGGACGCTAAACTATCTAGAGGAGATCAATCATGTCCTTACGCATCAACGACGAAGCGCCGGATTTCACGGCGGAAACAACGCAAGGCGCAATCAACTTTCATGAATGGATCGGCGACGGCTGGGCGATTCTGTTTTCCCATCCCAAGGACTTTACGCCGGTATGCACCACGGAGTTGGGCTACATGGCGGGTCTGCAGCCGGAATTCGCAAAGCGAAACACGAAGATTATTGGGTTGAGCGTGGACCCCGTGACTAACCACGGCAAGTGGGCCGCTGACATTGAAGAGACGCAGGGCCACAAGGTGACGTACCCGATGATCGGAGACCCCGAGTTAAAAGTCGCCAAGCTCTATGACATGTTGCCCGCCGAAGCAGGAACCACTTCCGAGGGCCGTACCGCCGCCAACAACGCCACCGTGCGCACCGTGTTTCTGGTCGGCCCCGACAAGAAGATCAAGCTGATGCTGATCTACCCCATGACCACGGGACGCAACTTCGACGAAGTGATGCGGGCGCTGGATTCGATCCAGTTAACCGCGAAGCACACCGTGGCGACTCCGGTGAACTGGAAGCCCGGCGAGGACATCATCATTCCCCCGTCGGTCAGCGACGAAGATGCCAAGAAGAAGTTCCCGGAGGGCTTCCAGACCATCAAGCCGTATCTGCGCGTGGCCAAGCAGCCCAAGTAACACGGCTCTGTAAGAATAAGGTGCGGAAAAAGAAACGAGGTTCGCCCGCGGGCGAACCTCGTTTTCCGTTTTGGAGGAACGTAGTTTAGCTGCCGGCGTTGGTTGCAGCTTCCATGACAGACGCGACCTTCGAGAAGATCGTACTGATGCTTGTCGCCACGCCCGGCATGATCGCACCGGCCGCGACGGCAACGAAGCCCGCCATCAACGCATATTCAATCAGGTCCTGACCGCGAGTGTCGCGCATGACCTTCAGTTTCATGATCAGATTCTTCATCACCTTGTCTTGTCTCCCTGGTTCAGCCGCGGCACTCTTGTTGCTGCCGAGCCGGATGGATTTGTCTTCCATGCACTTATTCGGACGTTTCCGAGAGTTACATAAGCCTGGCACCGCAAAATGAGTCACTTACGGTGCCTGTACTAAGTCCCTTTCCTTAGGACTTTCTAGGGAGCGGAAATATGAAGGCAGACAAGTTCAAGGCTGCAGGTAGAACAGACTCAAACGCGGCAATTTTTGTGTTTCCAGCAACTTCCGCTCGAGAAACTGTCTTTCCAGCATGGCGAGTTGGCCGGCGCTCATCTTTCCTCGATACGGCTTCAATTGCTGATCGAAGGAACGGCGGGCCTCGAAGAGGTCCTCGTCGCTGGCTGCCGACCGCAGGCGGGCGATCATCTTCTCTTCTATCGCCGTAAGCCGTTGCTCCAATTGCTCCAAGTCGGCATAAAGGCCATCTAAGTCAAGGGCCTCAAGGGAGGCCGCAAGATCCCCTAGTTTCGCGTTGCGCAACGCCGCGGCGTTGCCGGCCACGTAGGCACGCACATCGTCTTGTGAAAAAGGCGGCGGGGCACTCGCTTGTGCGGGAACGCCGCTGGCCATGGCTTGCGCCTCGGCGGCGATGGCCTGGGCGCAGTAGGCCAGCGAATTCACCATCTGGAGCCGTGCCCGCGGAGGACGCGCGCGCCACTTTTCGAACGCCTGATCGATGCCGCGCAGCACGGCTTCCAACGGGATGCCGCCGTTGCGCCACGCTTCGATCAGCGCCCAGTCGAGCGGCGAAAGCAGAAACAGACCGGTGCGGCGGGCACGCTGGAAGTGCTCCTCGATTTCGGTGAAGTAGTTGAAGTAGTTTTCCGTCAACTTAGTTGTGACTAGCTCGGATGATGCCGTTCCCAAATGATGCGCAGGCCTTCGAGAGTGAGATCGGCGTCATAAACTTTCACGAGACGCGAGCGCTCGGCAATCAACTCGCCCTGGCCGCCCGTGGCGATGGCCTTCGTATCCGGACCAAGCTCGGCGGCGATGCGCTCCACGATGCCGTCGATCATCCCCAGAAAGCCGTAGTAGAGGCCTGACTGAATGCTGCCTACGGTATTGCTGCCGACTAGTTTTTCCGGCTCGCGGAAATCCACCATGGGCAGCCGCGCGGTCCGCGCAAACAGTCCCTGAATCGACATGCCGATGCCGGGAGCGATGAGACCACCCAGAAATTCCCCTTCGCGCGAGACGACGTCAAAGTTAATGGTGGTGCCGAGATCCACGACGACGCACGGACCGCCATATTTATCAAACCCGGCGACGGCGTTTACGATGCGGTCCGCGCCCACTTCTCGCGGGTTGTCATACAGAACCTTGATACCCGTGTTTGTCTCTGGACCAATGAACATCGGCTCGCTGTGGAAGTAACGCCGGGCCATGGCGGTGAGCGGCTGATCCACGGCGGGCACGACGCTGGAAATCACGACGCCGTGAATCTGCGCCAGGTCGAGTTGAGAGAGTGAAAACAGATTGCGCAGCAGGATGCCCCATTCGTCGGGAGTCTGATCGCGAATGGTACGCAGACGCCAGCGGCCGGTGAGCTGGTGGCCCTGGAACGCGCCGATGGTGATATTCGTGTTCCCTACATCGAGTGCGAGAAGCATGGATGCCCGTCGTCTGAGTCCTTTATGTTATGCGGGGCGAACCCCACCTGTCAGTATGACGGTTTCCAGCCCGTTGTCTTGCCGAAGGAGGAGAAAGCCGGCGGAATTCACGCCGCACGTCACACCTTCAATGCCATCCTGTTCCGCGCGTACACGGCGGCCCTGTGCGTAGCTGGAGGCATGGGTGAACATTTCGCAGATAGCGGCGAGGCCGTCATTGGTCAGAGTCCTGCAGGTTTCATCGATGGCCTGTACCAGTGCGCCGAGCAGAGCCACGCGGGAAACGCCGGGCGCTCCGGCGAGCCTAAGTGACGTCGCCAACCCGGCGAGTTCCGGCGGGAAGCTCTCATGACTTACGTTGATGCCGATGCCCGCGATGATGGCGTCGCCCTCCATGTTCGCCAGAATGCCCGCGCATTTCTTGCCGTCCAGTAAAACATCATTGGGCCAGCGCAAATCGGGGGCGAGTCCGCTCACTTCGGCGACGGCTTGTTGGGTGGCGATGCCTAGCGCCAGCATCAACAGCGGAATCGACTCTTTTCCGAGATCCAAACGCAGCACGACGGAGATGTAGAGGCCCGCGCCTGGCGCGGAATGCCAGGAACGGCCCTGGCGGCCCATCCCTGCCGTCTGCTGATCCGCCCCGACAACCGTTCCCGATGGGCAGCCCTCACGCGCCATCTGCGCGGCGATGGTCATCGTCGAATCGGCCGATGGGAACCACTTGACGATCCGGCCGGGGATGTCGAAGGACTGCGCTCCGCTAGGCGTCATATATCCCGCAGTTGATATCCACCGCCGTGGCGGAGTGCGTGATTGCACCCGAAGAAATAAAATCGGGCCCGGCTTCGGCATAGGCGCGGACGTTGGCCAGCGTGACTCCTCCGGAGATTTCGACTTCCACGCGCTTGGCAATGAGGCGAATCTCTTCGGCGGCCTGCTGCGGCGTCATGTTATCGAGGAGCACGCGGCTCGCTCCGCAGGCCAGCGCTTCTGCGATCTCGGGCCGCGTGCGGACTTCTACTTCAATCGGCAAGTTCAGCGACCGCGTGCGTTCGATGGCCGCGCGCACGCCTCCGGCCAGACGAATGTGGTTGTTCTTGATGAGAATCGCGTCCCATAATCCCATGCGATGGTTGACGACTCCTCCGGCGGCGGATGCCGCTTTTTCGAGTACGCGCAGTCCGGGAGTGGTCTTGCGCGTATCGAGAATGCGAACGCCGGTCCCCGCCACGGCATCGACGAAACGCGCGGCGAGGGTCGCGACGCCGGAGAGCCGCTGCAGGAAATTCAGAGCCGCGCGCTCGCGAGTGAGCAGAAGCCGCGCGGGACCACGTACAACAGCGATTTCGTCGCCCGGTTGCAGGCGCGCGCCGCTGGCGTGGTTGAGGGTGGGATTGTCATAGAGCAGACCCAGAAGTTCGACCCCTGCCAGAGTCATGGTCTCGCGGGCCACGAAGCGGCCTTCAGCCTGAAGTTCAGCGGGGATGGTGGCGTCTGTCGTGATGTCTCCCGTGCGGACATCTTCGGCGAGCGCAATCTCTACGGCGCAGCGGATGTCGGGGTGCGTGATATCGAACGTCATTCGCCCAACACTTTACCCGGCTAGCGCGGCTTTGTTTTTAGCAAGCTGCGCTTCGTACTCGGCGAGCTTCGCGCGCATGCCATCGATTACGTGGGCGGGCGCCTTGGCAACGAACGCCTCGTTGGCGAGCTGACGATGGGAACTCGCGATCACCTTTTCAAGCTGCTCATTTTCTTTTTCCAGGCGCTCCTTCGGAACAGGAATCCCGAGCGCCAGCCGGTAGCCTGGCCCATCGTGCGGCACGACAGTGAGGCTGACGTTGGTGATGCGTTCAATCAGTTCCTTGTTGATCGTACCCGCCACGCCCAACTCCCCAGTGAGTTGTTCCTTGCGGTCGATCTTATTGTCGGCCCGCACGCCGCGAATTTCAGTCACGATCTCCTGATAGAGTTTCATCTCGCGCTCGGCTTCCGGATCATGGAGCGCCGAGTCGTATTGCGGAAACGCTTCCAGGGCAACCGAAGTTTCGTGTCCACGGCGATGCCATAGCTCCTCCGTAATAAAAGGCATCAGCGGATGCAGCAGCAGCAGCGCCTTCTCATGAATCTCGTAGGCGAAGCCCCAGTCGGTGTCGGATTTCTTCAATTCGAGATACCAGTCACAGAACTCATCCCAAAAGAAAGTCCAAACCGCGTCGGCGGCTTCATGATAGCGGTGGAGTTCGAACGACTTATTCGTAGTCGCCACGGCAGCGTTAAAGCGCGATCCGATCCATTTGTCAGCGAGCGTCGCAGGCGACGCTTCGCCGCGTCCCCGGGTATCTTCCTTACTGAACAGCAGCCGCGAAGCGTTCCAGATCTTGTTGGCGAAATTCCGTCCCCGCGCGATCACCTCTTCGCTGAGCGCAATGTCGTTGCCGGGAGCGGCCGCCACCAGCAGCCCGAAGCGCACGGCATCGGTTCCGTACTTTTCGTTGATCACCAGGGGATCGATCACGTTCCCCTTGGTTTTCGACATCTTCTGGCGGTCGGCGTCGCGCACCAGACCGTGGATGTGGATCTGCGAAAACGGCACGGAGCCGGTCATTTCCATGCCGAACATGATCATGCGCGCGGCCCAGAAGAAGATGATGTCGAAGCCCGTGACCAGCAGCGTCGTGGGATAGAAGGCGCGCATGTCGGCGGTGTCATCCGGCCAGCCGAGCGTTGAGAACGGCCACAGTCCGGAGCTGAACCAGGTGTCGAGTACATCGGTTTCCTGCGTGAGCTTGGCCGAACCACATTTGGGGCACGACGTCGGGTCTTCGCGAACGACGGCAACGGCTTTGCAATCGCCGCAGTGCCAGGCCGGAATGCGATGCCCCCACCAGAGCTGGCGCGACACGCACCAGTCGCGGATGTTGTACATCCACTCGAAATACGTCTTGGACCAGTTAGCGGGGACGAACGTGATGCGGCCGTCTTCCACGGCGCGGATCGCCGGCTCGGCGAGCGGCTTCATCTTCATCCACCACTGCTTGGAAACCAGCGGCTCCACCGCCGTGCGGCAGCGGTGGCATTTTCCGAGGCTCAGCTTATACGGCTCGATCTTGACCAGGAACCCTTGTTCCTTAAGCGCGGCGACCACTTGTTTGCGCGCTTCGTAGCGGTCCAAGCCAGCGAACTTTCCGGCTGCGGCGGTCATCTTAGCGTCCTCGCCGATCACTTGGATCGACGGCAGGTCGTGGCGCTTGCCGGCTTCGAAGTCGTTGGGATCGTGCGCGGGCGTGATCTTTACGGCGCCGGAGCCGAATTCGGGATCGGCCATGGTATCCAGCACGATCGGAATCTCGCGATCCATCAGCGGCAGCCTGACGAGCTTGCCTTGCAGCGCCGCCGCGCGCTTGTCATCCGGATTGATGGCGACGGCGGTGTCGCCCAGCATGGTTTCCGGCCGCGTGGTGGCGACGACGATGGATTCATCGCTGTCCACCACCGCATATCGGATGTGCCACAGGCTGCCCTCGGTGTCTTCGTGTTCGACTTCGAGATCGGAGAGCGCGGTCTGGCAGCGCGGGCACCAGTTGACGATATAATCGCCGCGGTAGATGAGTCCTTTTTCGTAGAGGCGCACGAAGGCTTCGCGCACGGCGCGGGAGAGGCCGGGATCGAGCGTGAAGCGTTCCCGCGACCAGTCGCAACTGACGCCGGCGCGTTTCATCTGCTCGACGATGCGCCCGCCGTTTTCCTCTTTCCATTTCCAGACGCGGGCTTCAAAAGCGTCGCGCCCAAGGTCACGCTTCGTCAGGCCTTCCTGCGCGAGCTGGCGCTCCACCATGATCTGCGTGGCGATGCCGGCGTGATCGGTCCCCGGCAGCCAGAGAGTGTTCAGGCCGAGCATGCGGCGCCAGCGCACCTGGGCGTCGATGATGGAGTGCTCGAACATGTGCCCCATGTGCAGCGAGCCGGTGACGTTGGGCGGCGGGATGGCGAGCGAAAAGTGGGGCTGGCCGGGGCGCGGTTCAGCACGATAGGTCTGATGCTCGACCCACCACTGGGCCCAATGCGGTTCGAACCGCTGGGGCTCGTATACTTTATCGATTTCCATGGGGAAATTCGATTTTAGCAGGTGGGGGGGGAAGGCTCTGCAGGGAATTACGTGGACCACGAGTGCGACCGCGCGTTCGCGTTAGGCCGACTGCGGAACTGCTAGACTAATCCCGGTGCGAATCGGCCGTAGAACCTTTGTCGTGAGCGAAGCGCTATCGATAGGCACGCTCGGTGCCTTGAACATATTTGAATTTCTTCATCGGCCTAATTGCAATGATTGCCTCTACCCTCGTGGCGTACCTTTTACCTTCTTTCGCGATAGTGGATATGTCGGCGGCGGAGGGATGGTCTGGACTGGTTTGGCGGCAGATGTCCTTACTGGCATCATAGGGGGTGCTGTATTCGCAGTGGTAATCCACTGGATATTGCTCGACGCAAGAGTACATCGCAGCCAATAAGACGGCTCCCAGCTCGCATCCTCCCATCGATCGGCGTTGCCGTCGGAGCATGGTGGACCTGAAACTCCAGGTGCCGGTCACCGGCGAAGTCGCCGTAGACACCGAAACGCGGGCGGCCATTGAACTCGGCATCACAGATGCCGACGCGGGCCGTACGGCTTCGCTCGACGAAGCGCTAGAGTATAGCTATGAACTACTACGGAGCAAAAGAACTGGCCGCGTCCTTCCGGACCGTGCGCAAGAATACGCTGCAGGTCGCCGAAGAAATTCCCGAAGACAAGTACGGCTTCCGCCCCGCCGAGGGCACCAAGACCGTCGCGGAATTACTGGCGCACATCGCGCTTTCCTGGAAGTTTCAGGAGCAGATCAATTTTATCGAAAAGCGCAGTAATTTCGACGGCTTCGACTTCCCCAAACTCATGGGCGCTCTGATGGCCGAGCAGGCCAAGCCGCGCACCAAGGCCGAACTGATTGCCCTGCTCCAGGGTGAGGGCGAAAAGTTCGCCTCGGCGCTGGAGAAACTCGGTGACGACTTCCTGGGCCAGAGTGTCGCCATGCCTCCCGGCGCGGAGCCCGCCAGCCGTACGCGTTTCGACATGCTGGGCAGCGTGAAAGAGCACGAAATGCATCACCGCGGACAGTTGATGCTGATCGAGCGCATGTTGGGCATCACGCCGCACTTGACCCGCATCATGAACGAGCGCTTTGCGGCCATGCAGGCAGCGGCCAGCCAGAAGCAGTAGGGCTAGCGGGCCGCGAGGGCCAGAGCCTCGACTTCATCCACGAAGCGCGCCGCGTCGATGGGTTTGGTGATGACTTTGTCCATGCCCGCGTCCAGACATCGTTCACGGTCGCCATTCATCGCGTGCGCGGTGAGCGCGATGATCGGCGTATGGACCTGGCGATCTTTTTCGAAACGCCGGATATAGGCGGTGGTTTCCAGGCCATCCATGTCCGGCATCTGCACGTCCATCAAAATGATGTCGAAGCGCTGGGTGAGCACATAGTTGACCGCGTCGCGCCCGGTGGCCGCCAGGCTCACGTTGTGCCCCCGCTTTTCCAGCAGCCGCTTCACCAGCCGCTGATTGACGGCATTGTCCTCGGCCAGGAGTACATTGAGAATGGGGGGCGGGGCGATCGTCGCCGTCCCCACGGCAGTCACCATATTGCGCAGGCTTGCGGTGTCGGTTGGCTGCTCCCCGTCCACCGCGGCGAGGTCTGGGACCGCCGCGAAGCGGGCCGTAAAGTGAAAAGTGCTGCCGTGCCCGGGCTGGCTGGCGACGCCGATGGTCCCACCCATCATTTCCACAAGACGCGAACAGATCGAAAGTCCCAGGCCGGTTCCCCCATACTTGCGCGTGGTCGAGCCGTCGGCTTGGCGGAACGCCTCAAAAATGATTTGTTGCTTGTCGGCGGGGACGCCGATTCCGGTATCGTAGACGGAAAACTTCACCAGCGCGTTTTTGCTGGTGCGGGATGCAAGCTCCACCAGCACGCCCACCTTGCCTCGGGCCGTGAATTTGATTGCATTGCCCAACAGGTTCATCAGCACCTGGCGCAGGCGCTGGGGATCGCCAATCACGTGATCCGGCACGGCGTCAGCCACGCGAACCTCGAAGGCCAGCGTCTTCTTCTCGGCCAGTAGGCGGACCATGCGGCCGGTATCGGAAACGCACTTCCGCAGGGAGAAATCGACCAGGCTCAACTCCAGGTGCCCCGCTTCGATCTTGGAAAAGTCCAGGATGTCGTTGAGCAGTTCCAGCAGTGAATCCGCGGACAGGCGGGCCATCTCCAGGTATTCCCGTTGCTCCGTGTTGACCTCCGTGGTTAACGCCAGATCGGTCATGCCGATGATGCCGTTCATGGGCGTGCGGATTTCATGGCTCATGTTGGCCATGAACTCGCTCTTGAGCTGGCTGGCCTGCTTGGCTTGCACCAGCAGGCGTTCAATTTCCTGTTTTTGTTTCTGGACGGTTGCGTTTTCCTGCTCGGCGCGTGTTTTTTCGGCGAACACGCGCTGTTTTTCCAGCGACAGTTGCTGGGTGCGCTGCGCCACCGCCTCTTCCAGACGCACGCGGTCGTCTTCCAGGCGGTAAGTTCGCCGCTTCCACACGATATGGACCAGAACCAGAGTCAGGAGCGCGGCGGCAATCCGGAACCAGATGGTATACCACCAGGGCGTAGCGATCTGAAAGTTGAGCCGTCCCGGCTCCGCGCTCCACATCCCCTGTGCGTTGCGGGCCTCCACTTCCAGCGTGTACTCACCAGGCGGCAGATTGGGGTAGTTGAGTTCCCGTTCCGAAGTTTCCACCCAGTTCCGGGTTACGTTCGCCAGGCGGTAGCGGAACAGTACCGACGATTCCTGCACGAACGTCAGAGCGGCAAAGCGCACCCGCGCTGAATTGTCGCGATAGGAAACTTCAATCGCCGCGTTGGGATCGATGTTACGCTCCCCAAATTTCACCGCTGTAAAGACCACCGGCGGAGGCACGTTCGCGATCGCCGACGCGGATGCTTTGTACAGCGAAAGGCCCCGGCTGGTGCCGATCCAGACACCGCTATCGAAATCGATGAACAGGGTATTACTGTTGCAGTCGTCCCAGATCAGGCCATCGGAACGCCCAAAATGCCGCCAGGCCAGTTGATCCGGGACTCCGCGGTCCATCACGTCGACGCCGTGATCGGTTCCGATCCACAAGCGGTCCAGGGCGTCGAATCCAAGAAACAGCGTCTTCTCGGAACGTAATCCATTGGCGGCTGTGTAATGGGTAATGTACGGCTTGCCATTCGTGAAGTTCAACCGGGAGATTCCCAGAGCATCGCGATAGCCAAGCACGATAGAGCCATCACTCTTGTCCGCGGCCAGTTGCGTAACGAAATTCGAGCGCAGGCCGTCGCGCTCTCTTGTAAACCGGGTCCACACGCCCTCCGACAGGCGCGCGAGACCCTGGTCTCCGGCGGCCCAAATGCGTCCCTGCGCATCTTCCATGGATTTCAGGAACACCTCGCCGGCGCGCGTGCCCGGGGGACGCTGCCGTTCGAACTCCGCATTCGCTCCGAAGGGCACGGGGCCCGCACTGCGGAACAGTCCGCTGCTGGCCGAAACCCACACCCGCCCGGCGCGGTCAACCATGATGGAGCGAACTCCATCCATCGAGGAGCCATCCGCGGCGCGGAACGCGCGCACTTGACCGTTGCGCGGACTGAGCTGCCGCATTCCACCGGGCTCGCCGCCAATCCACAAAGATCCGTCCGGGTTCGCGGCCAGAGCGCGGATCATTTCCAAACCGGGCACCTTCGCCTGCTTCCAGGAAACGCCGCCGCCGCTCGGCTCGGCGTAATTCAAGCCGAATTGCGTGCCCACCCACAAGCGTCCGCTGGTGTCCCTGGCGATGGACCAGATCGATTCGCGGCTCAGTCCTTCGTGCGTGGTCCAATTCTGCCACTCCGCGTAGCCCTGCCAGCGCGCCAGTCCCGAGCCAAGAAGGCCCAGCCAGATGGATCCTTCCCGGTCCTGGATAATCGCCGAAATGTCATTGGTGGTGATGCCTTGATCGGCGTCGATGATCTGCCAGCCAGTGGCCATCCGCCGCGCCAGGCCGCGATAGGTGGGAACCAGAAGCCTGCCGGCGGGATCGAGGGCCAGCGTCGGATACGTGTTATTCGATGGCGGCAGGCCCGACTGCACCTCAAAACGGCTGGAACCGGCCGCGCGTAGATACAGGGCGGTGGCGCTGCGTACCCAGAGATTACCGTCCAGGTCGCCCAGAATCGCTTCCCACCGGTCGGCTGGAAGCCCGTTTGCCGCACCCACTTCCGTCGCGCCCGCATTGTCGAGTTTGCACAGTCCCAGTCCGCAGCCATACCAGATGACGCTGGCGGCGTCAGTAAAGACACTCACTACCTCCAGATGGTCCGGACCACCCGGCTTGAGGCCCGCGGGCCGGGGTATTCGCTCGAAGGAAATGTCCGTTGCCCCGGGAGTTCCCATCAGCAGGCCGCGATTCGTGGCCAGGTAAAGATGACCGTTGCGATCCGAAGCGATTCCCTGCCGCCCCATGAGACGATCCGCGAGCAGCCCCCGGGCGTCGCGCAATTCCACGCGCAAAAAGCGGTCCTTCACCCGGCGCGCCAGACCGCCTTCGGTGCTGACCCACAACGTTCCATCCGCGGCCTCGTATAGCGATTCGATACGCGTGCCCGGGAGACCTTCGGCCACCGAGTACGCCGCAAAATGGTTTCCATCGTAACGGTACAACCCGTTTTGCGTACCCGCCCACAGGAAGCCCGCGCGGTCTTGTAAGACCGCTTGCACCGCGAGATTCTTCAGCCCTTCGTCTTCCCCGTAAAACTTGAAGTTGTAACGCTGCGCGCGTGCGTCCGGGACCACAAAGGCCAGGAGTCCTAAGGTGGCGATCAGCCGGAATGTACGCAGCCGTGTCATGGGAGTATTCCCCACTCTCCATTCGGCGGTTCTTATTGATTTCGTTAGGGTATCCTGATACAGGAAGCATGAACCCACTGCCGATGCCACCCTTGAAAACTGCCGGGCCGCAAGTCTCGGAATCCGTCACCCGGCAGGCGGACCAGCACCGCGAGACCTTCCTCAACGCGAGTCCGTTCCGGCACGTGATGATGGAAAATGTTTTCGCGCCGGCGTTCGCCGAAAGGCTGTTGAGCGAATTCCCCAGCTTCGACCGCAAGCTGGCGATGAATGAGATTGGCGAACTGGGCGGCAAGGCGGTGAATACGAAGATCCGCGAAATCAGCCCGGCCTACGAGGAACTGTACGAAATGATTGGCTCGCAAGGCTTTCTGGATCTGATGAGCCGGCTTTCGGGCATCCCAGATCTGTTGATGGACCCCAAACTTTACGGCGGCGGCACGCATGAAAACCGCTACGGCCAGGAACTCGACGCGCACGTGGATTTCAACTACGACGAGGCCCAGCAGTTGCACCGGCGCCTGAACGTCATCGTATACATGAACAAGGAGTGGAAAACCGAATGGGGCGGAGCCATTGAAATCCATTCCAATCCATGGGACCACAAAAGCAATCAGATTCACGCCTTCGCTCCGCTCTTCAACCGTTGCGTGATGTTCGAGACCAACGAATACTCGTGGCACGGATTCCCGAAGATTGAACTGCCGGAGGACAAGCGGAACCTGTCACGGAAGTCGATTTCGATTTACCTGTATACGAAAGACCGGCCAGCGGAAGAGATCGCGCCCATGCACGCAACGTTTTATGTGCAGCGGCCGCTGCCGCCTTATATCCAAGAAGGGCGCGTGCTGACAGACGAGGATGTCGCCGAGGTCAACATGCTCCTGAAACGCCGCGACGATTGGCTGCGGATGTATCACAAGATGGAGCTCGAAAAGAACCGCGAGCTTGCCGCGCGCGATCATCTGATCAAAGATCTCACCATGTATGTGCGGGTGCCTCTCACTGGCTACGTGCTGCAGGCAGGGTCCGCCGTTGGCGTCTTCCCGGACCGCTGGATGGCGTCGCACGCCGAATTCGACATTCAGCCACTCACGCAGGTCTCCGGAATTCTGTTGCGCGGCTGGCGCCCGGAAAATGCTCCGCCGGGGCGCGTACGTCTGAGCGCGGGCTCGGCCTCGGCGGAGACTCCCGTGGGTGGTGGAAGCTTTGAAGTTGCGCTCAAACTATCGCAGCCAGCCGAACAAACCTTCCGTCTCAACATTGACACCACCTCCCAGGGCCGCGCGGTGGACATCAGCGTGGACAGCCGCGATCTGGCGTTCCTGGTGACCGAGATCCGCGCCCGCCATCCGCTGGTGCGGACACTCACGAAGATGTTGGGATGAGAGCGCCGGGATCAACATTGTGAAACCACGCATCGCCGTCGCCGGAGTTGGCGCCTTCGGTAAGAACCATCTCCGCGTCATTCACCAATCGGAACACGCCGGACTGGCGGGAGTCTTTGACACCAACCTGGAGCACGCGGCGAAAGTAGCCGAACCTTACGGGTGCCGCGTCTTTGCAAACCTGGAAGAACTGGCGGCTAACGCGGATGCCGCCGTCGTCGCCACGCCCACCGTAACGCACGCGGAAATCGGCTGCCGTCTGATCGAGTCCGGTTTGGATGTGATGGTGGAAAAACCCATCGCGCACTCGCTCGAAGCCGGGCGAGCCTTGGTGGATGCTGCCGTGCGCCACGGGCGCATTCTGCAGATTGGACACCTGGAACGTTTCAACCCGGCGATCATCGCGCTCGAACAAGCGATCGGTACGCCTTTGTTTTTCGAGATTCACCGTTTAAGCGAATTCTCCCCACGCTGCCTGGACGTCGATGTCGTTCTGGACCTGATGATTCACGACGTGGATATCCTCCTGGCCCTGACCGGCGAAAAGCCGGAGGACATCCGCGCGGCGGGCGTCCGCATCTTGTCGGAAAAAGTCGACATCGCCAACGTGCGCATTCAATTTCCCAGCGGCTGCATCGCCAACCTCACCGCCAGCCGGGTTTCCACCGAACGCGTCCGCAAACTCCGCCTGTTCCAGCCGCACGAATACATTTCGCTGGATTATCACCGCCAGGACGCGGTCCGCTTCCGCGTAAAGCCGCCCATGGCCATCGACTTCGCCCAGCTCCCGGTAACCAAGGACGAACCTCTGCGTCTTGAATTAGAGGGATTCTTCGCCAGTATTGCCACCCGCCAGCCCCCGCGCGTGACCGGAGAGCAAGGCCTGGCCGCGCTGGAAGTGGCGTTTGAAATCCTGGCCAGGATAGACGAGCATTATCGTTTAGTGGAAAAGACACTGGCAAGCACGTGAAACCCGGAGACATTCACGAACTGAATCTGCTGCGGGAATGGCGCGAACCCATTCCGCCCTCGCGGATGGCTGCCGCGATAGCCGGGATTCTGGTCTATCACGTCGCCGTGTTTGTGGGCTTCGTCGCCGCCGTGAACGTGCCCGGCGGACGTATCGCGCCCGTCGAGGTCGCCTTCGATGTCCGCAAGAGCGTGCCGCTCTTCATCCCGAAAGATCTGACGCAAAGAGATCCCAACCGGGGAAGAATCACGCACAATCTGGATGTCCGCAGTACGGCTCCTCCGGCTCCGGTGCCGCAGGCTCCGCAGGTGCGCGCGCCGGAGCCGGGACCCGCGCCGGTCCCCGCGATTCCGGCGCCCATCGAACCCCCACGGCTGGAGGTGGCCCTGACCGCGCCTCTACCGCCGGCGGCTTCCCCTGGGCACTTACCTCCCCTGGAGCCTCCCGTGGAAAAACCGAAGCTGACGTTTGAAAGCGTGGGCGCGGGAGGCACGTCGGAGCGGATCAGCGTGAATCCCAACGTCAGGCTGCCGCGCATTGCCGCCACCGTCGAAGAAGCCATGCGTACCCAGCCACCGCCGGCCCAAACACCCCAGTCCGCAACCGGCGGCGGCATGGTGATCGGCGATCTGGACGCCACCAACAGCACACTCAATTCGACGCAGGCTCCGTCGTCAGGGCCCGTGCGAAGCAACCTGCAACTGCTCAGCGATCCGGAGGGTATCGACTTCAAGCCGTACCTCATCCAGGTGCTCACCGCCGTCCGCGTCAACTGGATGTCGGTCATCCCGGAAAGCGCGCGCCTGGGCCGCAAGGGCCGCGTGCTGGTGCAGTTCATCATCAACCGGCGCGGAGGGGTACCCAAGCTCGTGATCGCAGAAACTTCCGGCACAGCCGCCTTCGATCGTGCCGCCGTGGCGGGCATCAGCGCCTCCTACCCCTTCCCGGAACTGCCTAAGAACTTTAAGGGCAACGAGATCCGGCTACAATTGGCGTTTACCTACAATCAGGCGGCACGCTGACCCAGATCCCAAAATGAAACGTCGTTTCAAATACGCAATGCTGACCTATGCAGCCTTGGCAATTGTAGCGGCATTCACCTTGGATGGCGCCATCCGCATTGCCACCTGGATCTTCCTGGGCGGCTTCGCGTTGAAAACATACCTGGTTGTGCTCAAAGACCGCATCGACTAAGGTGCGGCATATACAATTTGGGATTATTTTAGGACTCATCTAAGGGGTTTCTTCGAGGTACTTACCCTTAGCTCACCCATTAAGCTGCTACTTACCGGAGAATTTTGTTGTCGATTCCGATCCCAAATCGGAGTCCGTGTTCCGGTTTGGAAAGCTTCCATGAAAATGTGGTCCCAAAATGGAACGGGAACAGGAACCAAGGGCTGGCAAGCCCACGGCGGACCCGCCGAATCCGGCCCAAACCCTATACGCTTTATTATTCATTCCGTTGGACTTAATGGCTATTACAGCTTCCCGCTTCGCATGTTTTTCCGGGGCTTTAGGACGAACGGTCTAAGGCGTGCATTTTCTCTGGCATCGGAGGAAACACGATTATGAAAACCAAGTCCGCCACCGCCGTTGCTCTCGCCCACACTCCTGTCGCGTCGCCCGCGCTTCGCCGCCGGACGGCCGCCGCTGCGGTGCCAGTAAAACCAATGGGTGTCAGTGCTACGCTACGAAGTTCCACCCAGCGGAGCGCCAAGCAGAAAGCGGCCAAAGCAGAGGCGGAAAGTCTCGCGCGGCGCGATCAGGTGGTGCTGGAGCACCTTCCCTTGGTCAAGGCGATTGCCATCCGCGTACACGAGAATCTGCCAGTGCACGTCGATCTGGACGACCTGGTACACGCCGGCGTTCTGGGCCTGTTCGACGCCGCGAGCAAGTTCAATCCCGAAAAGCAAGTGGCGTTCTCAAGCTACGCCAAGCACCGCATCAAGGGCGCGATTCTCGATAGCCTTCGCCAACTCGACTGGGCTTCGCGCGACATGCGCCGCCGCCATAAGCAAGTGGAAGCCGCCACGCGCGAGCTGGCTGCCACGCTGCAACGCAACCCGACGGAAGCCGAAGTAGCTCAGAAGCTGGGCCTGGACGAAGAACGCTGGCGCAGCATGATGCTGGACCTGCGCAATGTAGGGCTTGTATCGGCATCCACACGCGCCAACGAAAACGAAGATCTGCCGGCGCCGGATTTTCCGACCGGTCCGGAAACCCACCCCGATTCCATCTGCGCTCACGAGCAACTGCGCAGCGTGTTGGGCGATGCGATGAAAGTTCTGCCGGAGCGCTACCAAAAGGTCGTTACACTCTACTACACCAAAGAAATGACCATGAAGGAAATCGGCGGCATCCTGGGCATCAACGAAAGCCGCGTATCCCAGATTCACAAGGCCGCGCTCGAAAAGATGCAGGTGGCGCTCGAATCCACCGGCATCACTTCCAGCCAGGCGTTCTAAACCCAGCCAGGCGTTCTAAACCCAGCCAGGCGTTCTAAACATAGATCTGCCCGGCACAATTCTTAGACACCCGGCTGCGGAACGCTCGGCTGCTAAAATTGTCGAGTAGGTGCCTCCCGCAATCAAACCACTCACCGCCCGCCAGTTTTTTGGCCGCAAGGGACTGCTTTCCGAGTGGCACGCCAACTACGAGTTCCGTGAAGGGCAACTGGCCATGGCGGAAGCGGCTGAGTCCGCCATCGCCGAAAAGAAGCATCTCATTGTGGAGGCCGGAACCGGAACCGGCAAGACGCTCGCCTATCTGGTGCCCGCAATTCTCTCCGGCAAACGCGTGGTGGTCTCGACAGGCACCAAGAACCTGCAGGAACAACTTTTCTTTAAGGACATTCCGTTCCTGGAGAAACACCTGGGCCCGTTGCGCGCCTGTTACATGAAAGGCCGCGGCAACTACGCCTGCCGCCAAAAAATTTACGACGCGGAAAAGGAACCGATTCTCGACGGCCTGGAGGAAATCGCCGACTTCCGGGTCATCCGCGAGTGGGAAAAGACGACCGAGACCGGTGACCGTTCCGAGATCAAGACACTGCCGGAATCCAGCACCGCGTGGGCCAAGATCGACGCCCGCAGCGAGCTCTGCTCCGGCCAGAAGTGCCAACAGTTTGAACGTTGCTTCATCACGGCCATGCACCAGAAGGCGCAGGAAAGCGACATCATCATCGTCAATCACCACCTGTTCTTCGCGGACCTGGCGGTGAAAGGCGGTCCGGTGGGCAGCGAGGGCGCCGGCATCATCCCGGATTACGGCGCGGTGATTTTCGACGAAGCGCACGATATCGAAGACGTTGCCGGGCAGTACTTCGGCACCAGCGTTTCCACCTATCAGTTCGAGGAACTCACGCGCGACGTGGCGTCGCTCGCGCATCGCAAGAATTTCGGATCGAAAGAACTCGACCGCATTCTGACGATCCTCGGCGAGCGTTCGGCGCACTTCTTCACCTTATTCGGAGCCTCCGACGGACGCAGCGGCTTCCGCGGGCACGAGGCGTTTCTCATGCAGCATGAAGAAGCTTACCGGGATATTCTCGCCGCGCTCGAAATCGTCGCTCTGCAACTGGAGTTGTTGCGCGCCGCCCCGGAAGAAGCCCTTCCGTTGGTGAACCGGGCTCGTGAGATCGCGCGCCGCCTGCAATTCTGGATGGAATCGAACGACAAGGCCTACGTTTACTGGATTGAGAAGCGCGGCCGCGGGACGTTCCTGCAAGCCACGCCCATCGACGTGTCTTCCTTGCTTGACGAAAAGCTGTTCGACGCCATCGACACGGCCGTGCTGACCTCGGCAACGCTCGCGGTATCGGGAGAATTCGATTTCACTAAGCAGCGCCTGGGTTTGCGCAGCGCCCGCACGCTTGTCGTCGAAAGCCATTTCGATTATCAGAAGCAGGCGTTGTTGTACGTCCCGCAGGACCTTCCCGATCCGCGCAATCAGGCATTCACTTCCGCCGCCGCGCGCGAGATCATCGAAATTCTGATGCACAGCCGCGGCCGGGCCTTCTGCCTGTTCACCAGCTACCAACAGATGCGCCTGGTTTACGATAAGGTCTCGCTCGAAGTTCCTTTCCAAACGCTGCTGCAAGGCACGGGCCCGCGCAGCGCCCTGCTCGACGAGTTCCGCGCGACGCCCAACGCAGTGCTGTTCGCGACGTCCTCCTTCTGGCAGGGTGTCGACGTGCCGGGCGAACAATTGAGCTGCGTTATTATTGATAAGTTACCGTTCGCGGTGCCCAGTGACCCAGTGGTGGAAGCGCGCATCGAGGCCATCCGCAACGATGGCGGCGAACCCTTTTCCAGCTACCAGGTGCCGCAGGCGGCTATCGCGTTAAAACAGGGTTTCGGCCGGCTGATCCGCAGCCGCACCGACCGCGGCGTGCTGGCGCTCTTGGACAATCGCATTACGAAAACGCGATATGGGCAAATCTTTTTCGATAGCCTGCCCCATTATGCGTTCACCACCAAACGGGAAGATGTAGAGAGGTTTTTTGAGCATGTTTGAAGTTGCTGTCGAGCAGGGATTCGCTTCCGCGCACGCGCTGCGCAATTACAAGGGCCGCTGCGAGAATATCCACGGGCACAATTGGAAAGTGCAGGTGGTGATCCAGGGCGAGCGCCTGGATGACACGGGCCTGCTGGTTGATTTCATTGACGTCAAGAACCTAATGACCGAAATCATCGACCGCATAGACCACCAGTTCCTGAACGAGATTCCACCTTTTGATGTGGTGAACCCATCGGCCGAGAATATTGCCGAATACTTCTGCCAGAAGATGATCGAGGGATTGGGAAACACACCCGTGCCCGTCAAGGTCACCGAGGTCAAAATCTGGGAGACCGATATTCAGTCGGCCACGTACCGGCCGTAAGGCAGGCGCGCGAGTTACTTCCCGAAGTACGCCGCGTTGCGCTGGGCGTATTCCGCCCATTTTTCAGGCAGATCGTCGATCGCGAAGATCGCCGAGACCGGACACACCGGGACGCAGGCGCCGCAGTCAATACACTCCACCGGATCGATGTAGATCAATTCGTTCTCGGCGAATTTTTCGGAATCCTTCTTGGGGTGAATGCAATCCACCGGGCAGGCGTCCACGCAGGCCGCGTCCTTCACGCCAACACAAGGTTCCGCAATTACGTATGCCATAGATTTCTCTCACTTTTCAGCACGCTTGTTCGGGTTGGGGCCGAGCGGGCGGGAGGCTAAATTCTATTAGTAGCACAGACGTGCCAGATGGGCAATTCCGGCACAGCGGGCGGCTACGGGCGGCTAGCGAAAGGAAATCAAATCCCGTTGAATGGCGAACTTGACCAGCCCGGCGACGTCATGGATGTCCAGCTTGCGCATAAGGCTTGCCCGATATGTGTCCACGGTCTTCGGGCTTAGCTCGAGGCGGGCGGCGATTTCCTTGGCGCGGACGCCATCGACGAGCAAGGTGAATACCTGGTGTTCGCGCGTACTGAGGGTGTCCAAGGGGTCTTCGGGGGCTGTCTTCGGGCCGGGACCGAAAATTTTGTTCAACTCCAGCCCCGGCGAAACATAAATTCCCCCGTCCAGAACCTGGTCGAAAGCGTCCAGCAACTGGGCCGCCGGATCGGATTTCAAAAGGAACCCGCTCACCCCGCAGCGCAGGGCTTCCACCACCGTCTTCCGGTCTTTGCGCGTTGACAGGACGACCATGCGCGTGGGGATATTCGCCTCGCGCACTTTGCGGACAATTTGAAGAGTGTAGAGATCTGACAGACCCAGATCCAGCACGGCGATATCCGGCCGCTGTTCTTCGATCATCCGCAGCGCGACCGAGCCTTCCGAGCATTGCCCTACCACGCGGTACTGCGGAGTCGCCTGGCACAACGCGGCCAAGCCTTCGCGGACCAACGTCAGGTCGTCAGCCAGCAGAACGGAATACGTCTTAATTTCTCTAATCGGGACCATGGGCTTCCAGGGACTGCCACAGACAGCCCAAAGGGGCTTTACTAGACTGCCTTCCCCTCACACTAAAGTAAGCGGGCGCCACAGTAATTCTCTTGAATTCCACGCCAGGGGAGCCTGAACCCAAGGTTCACCCTGAAACAGGGGTTCACCCTGAAACAGTCAACCCTAAACGGGGTTCCCGTTGAGCCCAGGCACGCCCTTGCCCGATTCCGGACAAACTTACTGGAAGCTTTGCACTGCCTTCGCTTCGTCGTTGTGGACCTCAAACACCGTGTAAAGCTTGGTGATCTGCAACAGGTCCTGCACCCGCTTGGTCAGATTCAGCAGCTTCACGACGCCGCCCTGGTTGGCCACGCTGGTGAACGCGGATACCAATTCCCCAATACCCGAGCTATCGATATAAGAAATCTCGGCCAGGTTCAGCAGCAACTTCTTGTGGCCGCTGGCCGCCAGATCACGAATCGTGTCCCGGAACGAACTGGCGCCTTCTCCCAACGTAATGCGCCCCGCAGCATCTACAACCGTCACATCTCCAACCTGGCGGCTGGTCAGTTTTACACTCACTGGAACACCTCCTTCACTCTTGGCTTCACTACTGATTATCTACGCCCAACTTCTATTTATTCCGCTCTTGCCTTGCACTTCACCATTCGCACTTCGGTACCTTGCGGTGACCGTTGGGAAACCTGAAACTCATCCATGAACGCCTGCATGAGCATTACGCCCCGCCCGGAACCCCGGAGCAAATTATCACCTTCCAGCGGATCGGGCACGGCGCCCGGATCAAACCCATCGCCTTCATCGCCAATCGTAATCGACAGGCAATCCGGAGTGCGGACCACTTTCAAGTAAACCTTCTTCCGGCGGTTATAGCGGTTCCCATGCACCACGGCGTTCACCAGGCATTCCCGCAGCGCCATCCCGATCCTATGCAGATCATCCTCATCGAAACCCAAGTACCCGGCTTCTTTCAGGACCGCTTCTTCCGCGCTATCCACGCTGCCTAGGTCGGACTCCAGTACTTGTTCCTGGGTGTGCACAGCCCTACCCTCTTGATCTGCCATATGCCTAGAGTATCTACCTGGATCAGCCTGACTACCACGCGAGCAAGTCGAATCGTTACATTAGAATAGTGAGCTCCTTCCTGTCAAGAGTCAGTACAGTGGCTGCCGTTTCCGTTACGCTGCTGTGCGGAGTGCTGGTTCTTCCGGCCGCGGCCCAGGCCCCTCCCGAACAGAAGCAAGCCAACTTGGCCTCTTTCGAGTTCGTCTGGACCACCATTCGCGACCAGCATTGGGACAAGAATCCGGGAGGCTTGGACTGGCAGGCCATCGGCGCCGAGTTCCGCCCGCGCGTGGAGCAAGCGGCGACCGGCGAAGCGGCCCGCGAAATCCTCCGCGAAATGCTGGGGCGGCTGAAGCAGACCCACTTCGCCATCTTCCCGGCTCCCGTCTATCAGGACCTGGCCGCCGCTACGGGCGGCGACGGTTGGCCAGGATTCGAAGTCCGCGTAGTGGACGGCCGTGTTCTCGTCACGGGAGGCTCCGCTGTCCCGTTGGGCTGGCAAGTGCTCAACGTCGAAGGAACCGATCTCAGGGCCCTGGTGGCGGCATTGCAAAAAGACCCCGCCATTCATGAATTGCAATTGGAACGCGCCCTCGCCGCCAGATTCAGCGGCCCGGTGGGAGCAGCCCGCCGCATTACCTTTGCCGACGGCTCGGACCAACCTCAAACGCGAGAGCTCAAACTGGAGCCGCCCCGTGGCGAGCTCGCCGGCTTCGGCAACCTGCCTCCACAACACGTTTGGTTGGAATCGAAAAAACTGGGAGAAACGGGCTATATCCGTTTCAATTTCTTTCTCGATCTGGTCCGCGTCATGCAGTCGTTCGGCGAAGCCGTGGAAGCGTGCGCGCATTGCGGCGGCATCGTCATCGATCTGCGCGGCAATGTGGGCGGCATCGGCGCCATGGCCATGGGCATGGCGGGATGGTTCGTCGATAAGCCCGGCCAACGGCTGGGCACCATGACCATGCGCAACGCGACGCTGAACTTCTTCATCAATCCGCGCGCGGGGGCATACAACGGCCCCCTGGCGATTTTGGTGGACGGCTCCTCGGCTTCAACCGCTGAAATTTTCGCCGGCGGCCTACGGGATCTGGGCCGTGCGCGCGTCTTCGGAACCCGCAGCGCCGGGGCCGCATTGCCTTCCATCTTCACGCGTCTTCCCAATGGCGACGGGTTCCAGTACGCCGTCGCCAACTATGTTTCCGTAAGCGGTGAAACCTTAGAAGCTAAAGGTGTGACTCCGGATGTCGAAGTTAAGTTGACACGGGAAACTTTGTTGGCCGGCCAGGATGCGGTACTGGATGCCGCTCTCGCTTGGATCCGCGGTCAAAGAATACAATAGGAGGCAAACCAATGCAGAAGTCCATCGCCCGCTGGTTGATAACGGTCGTGTGCGGCGCGGCCTACGCTCACGCGCAGGCCCTGCCCACGGCGGAATCCATCCTGGACCGCTTCGTGGAAGCCACCGGCGGCAAGGCTGCCTACCAGCAACATACCAGTGAAGTAATGACGGGAACCATCGCGTTCCCCACCCCGGGATTGACAGGCCGGCTCACCCGTTATGCATCCGCTCCGGATAAGGAATATTCGGTTGTGGAACTGGGACCCATCGGTAAGATTGAATCGGGCGCATCCGGCGGCGTGGTATGGGAAAGGAGCGCGCTCCTGGGACCCCGCCTCAAGAGCGGAGACGAAAAAGCGCAGGCCGGGCGGGAAGCGCAGTTCAGGGCTCCCGTGGAATGGCGCAGACTGTTCCCTAAAGCCGAGACCCTGAGCGTGGAAACTGTCAACGGCGAAAAATGCTACAAAGTGGCGCTCACGCCGGCCTCGGGAAAACCGGAAACACGGTTCTACTCACGTAAATCAGGCTTGCTGCTGAAGGCGGTGGCGACTGCCGTCAGCCCGATGGGAGAAATCGCGGTGGAGGTCGAGGTATCCGACTATAAGCAATTCGGCGGCGTGCTCTATCCGACACGCTCGCGGCAACAAACCGGAGGACAGGAAATGGTGATCACGATCACGGATGTCCGGATTAACGAAGCCATCCCGCCTCAGCACTTCGAATTGCCGCCCGAAATCCAGGCACTGATCTCAAAAGCGGCCGCCAAGTAAGGTACTCAGAAGCGCAAAGCCGCGGAGGCGCGGCACCAAGCGGGGAGGAACCCGCGATCCATCAGGTGCCGGAGCGAGTCCGTTTTGCGGGAGGTCCTCAGAAGCGGCACAGCTGCGTGGCGCGGCCCGAAACGAAACAGAACCGATCGCGCCACCGTGCGTTGTGCCGCGAGTTCCTTAGAAGTCTTCCGACTGCTCAGCGGCCCGGAAGAAACGCGAGCGGCAACTCCGGCAGCGAAAGGGCCAGCGTCCGAAGATCCGCTGCAGGGCGGCGAAAAATCCTTCGTTCTTGGACCTGCGGACGTCATTCGACCCGCATTTCGGGCATGAAAATTCCGTCAGTCCGCTGTCATTATCCAGTTCCACGGCACCTGCACCAATAAAAGATTACCACTGCACTAGCAATTATTTGCGATCCACGTTATAACGATACTAAGATTCTCTTGTCCCACACCCTCTCCCATCGTTGGCGTAACTCCGTGCTCGGAAAGCGCGCCGGCTATACCTTTCTGCTTGGGCTCATGGTGATGTACGGTGTGGTGGCCCTGCGCGGCCCCCGTGGAATTCCCGCGCTGTTTGAGAAGCGCCGCGAGATACGGCAACTGGAAGAGCAAAACGCCGCCGCCGCGGCCGAGATCGAACGCCGCAGGGAACGCATTGAACGCCTCCGGCACAGCGGTACCGAACAGGAGATGGAAATCCGTAAACAGCTAAAACTGTTGCGCCCCGGAGAAACCACCTTCATTCTGCCCGACCCGCCGAAGCCCGGCGCCCCCGGCCAGCCGGCCGAGAAATAGCGCGGGCGGTCACCAGGCGGTCACATCACCAGACTCGGCAGGCCGGCGCCCGCACCATGGGCTGCCCGACTTTGCAGGCGAACGCTTTCTGGAACTCCGCCATATTGGAGACCGCGCCAATGACCCTGAACCCGCCGGGCGAATGCGGATCGGTCTGCGCGCGCAAACGTGCGGTTTCGGGCGTCACGTTCTGGCACCAGATCTGCCCCCAGCCAAGGAAGAAACGCTGCGCCGCCGTGAAGCCGTCCTTCATCGGTGGCTCCTTGCCGCCTAACTTTTCCAGCAGAGCCATGTAAGCCAGGCGCAGCCCCCCGTTATCGGCCGTGTTTTCGCCGAGCGTCAACTTCCCGCTGAGCTTGATGTTTTCGATCGCCGTGTAGCCGCCGTACTGCCCCACCAGACAATCGGCGCGTTCGGTGAACGCCTGGGCGTCTGCCTCCGTCCACCAGTCCCGCAGATTGCCTTGCGCGTCAAACTGCCTGCCTTCGTCGTCAAAGCCGTGCGTCAACTCGTGACCGATCACGGAACCGATGGCGCCATAATTCACGGCGTCGTCCATCTTGTTGTCGTAGAACGGGGGCTGCAAAATACCGGCCGGAAAATTAATGTTGTTCTGGACCGGATCGTAGTAGGCGTTGACCGTGGGCTGACTCATCTCCCACTGCGTCTTGTCGGTGGACTTGCCGATGCGCGCGAGCACGCGGTGGATTTCGTACTGGCTGGCGCGGCCCGTATTGCCGTAGAAATCGTCGCGCGAAATCTTGACGGTGGAATAGGTCTGCCACTTTTCATTGGTGCCGATCTTGTTCAGGATCGCGCGCAGCTTGACCATCGCCTGTTGCTTGGTCGCCGGCGTCATCCACTCCAGCGATTGCAGATCGTTCGCCATGGCCTTCTCGATCTCGGCCACCATTTCATGCGTGCGGCGCATTCCTTCTTCACCCAAAGTGGTCTCGACGAACTTGCGTCCCAACGCGTCGGGCAGTTGTTGATCCGTCAAATCCACACAGCGCTTCCAGCGCACGCGCATTTCCTTGGCTCCGCGCAGCGTCTTACCGAAGAAGTTGAACGCTTCTTCCTGAAACGGTTTGGACAGGGCGCTGGCGGAATCGCGCACCAGATTCCACGTCAGATACGCTTTCAAGTCATCCAGGCTGTGCGACGAAATGACCCCATTCACGGCCTTCGTGAAGTCCGGAACATCCACATTCAGGGACGGGAACTTGGGCGCGCCCATCCCCTGAAAAAACTTGCCCCATGCGATGCCCGTGCCCAGCGCGTCCAACTCTTTCAGCGTCATCTTGTGATAGAGCTTCTCGGGATCGCGGCGGGCCACGCGGTCGAGTGACGCCTTGGCGAGCTCTGTCTCAATGTCCATGATGGCTTGCGCCTGCCGCGCCGCCGCGCCCGCGGCAACACCCGCCAGTTCCAGCATTTTCCGCGCATGCGCGACATACTGCTGGCGCAGCTCAACGGACTTCTCGTCGGTCTTGAAATAGTAGTCGCGATCCGGCAGTCCCAGACCACCCTGATCCAGGTCCGCGATCACCTGCGAGGAATTCTTGGCGTCAGGTCCGGAACCAAAACGGAAGAAGGGGCTGGCGCCGTTGCGGAACAGGTAGGCCGCAACGTCCGTGATGCCCTCTTTATTCCGGATGGCCGCGATGCGGTCCAGGTCCGGTTTCATCGGCGCCGCGCCCTTGGCGTCGACGGCTGCTTCATTCATGCAGGCGGCGTAGTAGTCGCCCATCTTCTGTTCAATCCCGTTGCGGCCAGGCTTGGCGGCGGAAACGTCTTCCAGCATTTTGTGCAGAAGCTCGCGATTGCGCTCGGCGAGCGCATCGAAGCGCCCCCAGCGCGATTGGTCGGCGGGTATCGGATTGGCCGCCATCCAGGCCCCGCAGGCGTATTGATAGAAATCGACGCAGGGATCGGCCTTGCGGTCAATGGCCGAAGGATCGAACCCCGGAGCGGACATGGGTGACGTCTGAGCGGAAACGGAAACCGCAACTAGGCAGAACGCGAAGAGTGTCTTCATAGGTCCCTATCTATTGTATGAGACGGCCCGTAAGCGGGTTGGTACTGCCGGACAGGTTAGGTGATACGTATACGCGATATAAGCAGTCTTACCGATTGGGCAGGGAGCCGGCAGACCCTAGAATCGAAAGTGGATGGCAACCATAGTATCGACGAGGCCCACGAAATCGCAGTACACGGAAGTGGAGGCAGCCGAAGAGCTCGGCATTTCCGTCGAGCGGCTGCGCACCATGATCCGCAGTCATGTAGTGGAGCGGGACGAAGATCTGACCAACGTTCCGGTGACCACGTTTCAGCCGTCGGATCTGCTTATCCTGCGGCTGCTGGCCGGAATGCCCACGAATCCCACACTGCGGGATTGAGCAGGTTCGGCGGGCACGTGCCCGCAACGGCCGCCAGCGCGTTTTCCGCCGCCATCACGGTCATCTTGGTGCGCGTTTCCACCGAGGACGAACTGATATGCGGAGCCAGCACCGCGCGCTCACATTTCAGCAAACCCTCGTGAACAGTGGGTTCCCGCTCGAAGACGTCCAGCCCGGCGCCGGCGATCCAGCGCTCCTCCAGAGCCTTCACCAAAGCCGCTTCGTCCACCACCGGGCCGCGCGCGGTGTTTACGAAGATCGCCGTGGGCTTCATCAAGCGGAAGTCTTCTTCCTTGATCAGGTGGCGGGTGGCGTCGTTGAGCGGGCAATGCAGGCTCACGTAGTCCGCTTCGCGCAGCAATTGCTCTTTGCTGACCCAGGCGGCGTTGAGTTCCTGCTCTTTTTCCGCCGATAACCGCGTGCGGTTATTGTAGAGCACGCGCATGGAGAAACCCCGGCCGCGGCGCGCCATTTCCTGTCCGATCCGGCCCATGCCGATGATGCCCAGCGTGCGGTGATGAATGTCCATGCCGGCCAACATGTCCAGGCTCCACTTCTTCCATTGGCCGGAGCGCACGAACGCATCCGCCTCCACCACGCGCCGCGCGGCGGCCATCAGGAGGGCGAAGGCAAAATCGGCTGTGGTGTCATTGAGGATGCCCGGCGTGTTGCTCACCAGGATGCCGTGCTCGGTGGCCGCCTGAAGATCGATGTTGTCAAAACCGACGCCCACATGGGCAATCATGCCCAGCCCCTTTAATTGCGTGATTACCTCACGCGGCAGAGGATCTGTGAACTGGCTGATGATCACGCGCTTTCCGCGAGCGCGTTCGATCAATTGCGGCGAAGTCAGGCCATCGGCCGTCGATTCATAATCAATCTCGGTACGCTGTTGAAGGAACTCCACAGTGGAAGGAAAGATTTTCTTGGTAATCAGGATGTTGGAGGCACTGCTAAGATTTTCTCATGGCACAACTTGGTTTTTTAGGACTCGGCATCATGGGCTACCCGATGGCCCGGCATCTCTTGAAGGCGGGGCACGAGGTGGCACTGTGGTCCAACACGGCCAGCAAGGCTCACGAGTTAGCCAAGGAGGGCAAAGGCACCGTTTGCGCGACGCCGAAACAGGTAGCCCAGCACTCCGAGTTTGTCTTCTACTGCGTTGGTGACAGCGAGATGTCGCGCTCGGTCGCACTCGGTAAGGATGGGTTGATTGAGGGGATCAATCCTGGCAGCGTCACGGCCGATTGCAGCACCATCTCGCCCGATGATAGCGTCACCATCGGAGCGGCCTTTTCCGCGCGCGGCGCGCACTTCCTGGATGCCCCCTGCACCGGCTCCAAAGCCGGCTCCGAGAACGCCACGCTTACGTTCATGGTCGGCGGTGATCAACTAGCCTTCGAGCAGGCCAGGCCTTATTTCGAAGTGATGGGCAAGAAGCTTTACTATTGCGGTTCGGCGGGCCAGGGTCTTCGCGCCAAACTGACCCAGAATCTGATCCTGGCCAACGTCATGCAAGCGTTCGCGGAAGGCCTGGTGCTGGCCACCAAGAACGGCGTGAATCCTGAGCTGATGTTCCAAATCCTCGACAACAGCGCGGCCAAGAGCGGACTATTGAGCGCCAAAGCCCCCTCGATCCTGAAACGGGACTTCCGCACCAACTTTTCCACCAAGTGGATGCACAAGGATGTCGGCTTGGCGCTGGCCTCGGCGGAGGCCTTGGATCTCCCTCTGCCGCTGACTGGAATCACTCAACAGATGTTAAGGGCGGCGATCGCCAAGGGCTACGGCGAGGACGACTTCTCGTCCACTATACGGGTTTTGGAAGATTTTGCGGGTGTTGAGGTGAGAGGGTAGGTCTTCACAGCCGGAAGACAGGCCAGTGGCCGTACGACCTGACTTGTAGGCAGTCATACATACCTCTTTTATATCAACATGATAAAAAAAATCTATCGGTACTGGATAAATTCTTCAAATTGAAATACAAAAAACTGTTGCAATATGGCCGAAGGTATATTATTATTGGAATCAAGCCGGGGAGGCAACTCTCACCAAAGCGAGACTAACCTCACTAAAGACCCCTGAAGCACTCCCCGGCGCCCCTAAAAAACACTCCCCTCGAAATTGCGAAACGAACCCGGCCCGAAGGTTTTAAGGGGCGATTTCCTTCCAAAGTGATATGATTGGAAAAGAGTGACTTACCTCACGCTTTTGGGCTCCACCGGCTCTATCGGCACCAGCACATTGGACGTGGTGCGCCGCTGGCCCGGCCGGTTTGGTGTCTACGCGTTGGTGGCGGGCCGCAATGTTGAGCTTCTGTCCCAACAGATCGCTGAGTTCAAACCGCGGGTGGCGGTTGTGGCCGATGACGCCGCCCTAAACGAGCTGCGAGCTATTCTCACCGCCAACGGTACGCCGGTGCCCGAGCTGGCCAGCGGCCGGCAGGCCCGCATCGATGCGGCGGCCGCGGCAGAGGCTGGCTTCGTCATGTCAGCTATCGTAGGCGTGGAAGGCTTGGAAGCTACTTACGCCGCGGTACGCCTGGGGAAGCGCATAGGCCTTGCAAACAAAGAGGTTTTGGTCGCCAGCGGGAAGCTCGTTACGGAGGCAATGCGCGCGTCGGGCGCTGAATTGATCCCCGTGGATAGCGAACACAATGGGGCGCACCAGTGCTTCCGCGCGGGACTCCGCAAAGAAGTGGCCAAACTGATATTGACCGCCTCCGGCGGGCCGTTCCGCCAGACCCCCGCGGCGGAATTGGAAAAGGTGACGCCCGAGCAGGCTTTGCATCATCCAACCTGGAAGATGGGGCAGAGAATTACCATTGATTCGGCGACCCTGATGAATAAGGGATTTGAAGTGATTGAGGCCTGTTGGTTATTCGATCTCGCGCCGAAAGAAATAGAAGTGGTAGTGCATCCGCAATCCAAGGTTCATGCCATGGTGGAGTTCGCTGACGGCAGCGTGGTCGCTCAGGTATCCGCCACCGACATGCGCATGCCGATTCAGTATGCGCTGACCTATCCGGAACGCGCCGACGCTCCCGTGCCGCGATTGGATTGGACGCGGTCCTCCCAATGGACCTTCGATCCGCCCGACTTCCATAAGTTCCCACTGCTGAGATTGGCCTACGCCGCGCAGGAAGCGGGGGGTTCGGCTACGTGTACTTTGAATGCCGCCGATGAGATTGCGGTGGAGGCCTTTCTGACCGGGCGCATTTCCTATCCGGCGATCGCCGCCACCATTGCCGAGACCATGGAGCGTGTCCCCGTACGGGAACCAGGTTCGGTATCAGAAGTGCTGGAGATTGACCGGGAGTCCCGCGCCGTGGCCCTCGCGGTTGTTGAGAAAGGCGGTAAGATTGTGTCCGCCGGTAAGATGGCGACTGAGGCCGCTCTGCACGCATAGCAAACTTTATGGCATTGCTCCAAAACATCTGGTGGTATCTGGTGCTGATCGGGGTCATGATCCTGGTCCACGAACTGGGGCATTATTGGGCGGCGCGCTATTTCGACGTAAAGATTGAAACCTTCAGCTTTGGGTTCGGCCCGCGGCTATTCGGGTTCCGGCGCGGCGAGACCGACTTCCGCTTCTCATTGATCCTGTTTGGCGGCTATGTAAAGATGGCCGGCGAGCAACCCGGGGAGGAGCAGAGCGATCCGCGCGCCTTGACCTCCAAACCTCGCTGGCAGCGGATGATCGTCGCGTTTGCGGGGCCCGCTATCAACATTGTGCTTGCCGTCGCTCTGCTGGCCGGTCTGTTCATGGTCCACTACGAAAAGTTCCCGAACCCGAATTCGCCCGTGATCGGCTATCTGGCGCCGGACGGCGCCGCGGCCAAGGCAGGGATCAAACTCGGCGACAAAGTGGTTCAGATCGAAGATATTCCGGATCCAACCTGGGAGCAGATCGCGATCAAAGGCGCGATCAGTCCCGGCCAACCCCTGAATGTGTGGATCGTTCGTGGCGGCGAAAGGTTGCGTATGGTGATCACTCCCCACGCCGAAGAAAAGCAGGGGATCGGCAACGCTGGGTGGGCGCAGGAATCCGAAATCGAAGTCGCGGGTGTTCTGAAGGGGATGGAAGGCGAACGCAAAGGTCTGCTGCGCGGCGATGTCCTGGTGAGTGTCAACGGGCAGGCGCTGCGCTCCATCAGCCGCCTGAACGAGATCGAAAATGAAACCGCTGGCGCGCCCCTGGATCTGGTCTATGCCCGTAAAGGACAGGAGCAGCGGGTGACGGTTAAGCCGGTGAAACGGGAAGAAGGCCCCGGTGGGCCGCGCTGGATGATCGGCCTCTCGCTGCAACCGCGGGTGGAAGTCACAACGCTCGCCTTGCCGGAGGCCATGCGCGAATCCGTGCGGCAGAATATACAGAATACGCAGCTCATCGTGAAATCGCTGAAAGGCATCGTGCAACGCAAGATGTCGGCGAAATCGTTGCAGGGTCCTATCGGCATCGCTCAGATGTCCGGGGAAGCCGCGCGCGAGGGTCCGATTCCTTACTTTGGGCTCATGGCCGCCGTGAGCCTCAACCTTGCGATTTTCAACTTGCTGCCGATCCCCATTCTGGATGGCGGTGTCATGTTGATGCTGTTTGTGGAGATGTTGATGCGCCGCGACCTGGACATGAGAGTCAAGGAAACCGTGGTCAAGGTGGGCTTCGTGTTCCTAATGTTCGTGGTGGTGTTCGTTATCTACAACGACATCGCAAAAATTTTCCCGCCTGGGTAGCACGCCGCCGATGCCGAAGATCTTGGTCACCGGAGGCGCCGGATACATCGGCTCCATTACGGCTCATCTCTTACTGCGCCGCGGCCACGAAGTGGTTGTGATCGACGATCTTTCGCGGGGGCATCGCGAGAATGTCCCCGCGGAGCGCCTGCATGTGGCGCGATTGCAGGATACCGGCGCGGTGACGGAACTGCTTGCGGGCGTGGATGCGGTGGTGCATTTCGCGGCGTTCATAGCGGTAGGCGAATCGACCCGGGAACCGGAGATGTATTTCTCCAATAACGTCGGCGGCTCATTGTCCCTGTTTGAGGCCATGGCGCGCGCCGGCGTACACCGGCTGGTGTTTTCTTCGACGGCCGCCGTTTATGGCGATCCGGAGAGGGTACCGATTCCGGAAACAGCGCGCATCGCGCCGGTGAGTCCTTACGGCGAATCGAAGGCGATGGTGGAAAAGGTATTGGGCGAGCTAGACCGCTATCGCGGACTGCGCAGCGTAGCGCTACGCTACTTCAACGCTTGCGGAGCGGAGCCGGAAGCGGGCCTGGGCGAAGCACACGATCCGGAAACGCACTTGATTCCGTTGTTGTTCCGGGCGGCGATGACGGGCGAGCCGATTCAAGTATTTGGCGATGACTACCCCACCCCCGATGGCACCTGCACGCGGGACTACATCCACGTAGGCGATCTCGCGGAAGCGCATATAGCTGCGCTGGAACACCTGATGGCCGGGGGCGGCTCTGGCGCGTTCAATGTGGGAACAGGTAAGGGACAGACCGTCATGGAAGTCTTGCGCGCCGTGGAAGAAGTGACCGGCAAGCCGGTTCCCTACCGCGTCACAGGACGGCGCGAGGGCGACCCCACGGAACTGGTGGCCGATTCCTCGAAACTGCGAAAAACAATGAAGTGGGAGCCCCGGCGTAGTGACATTCACGAAATCATTCGTGACGCCTGGGCCTATTACGCGTTAAAATTCAATTAAGATGCGCTGGATTGCTGCAGGGACGGTCGCGGTGCTGCTGCTGTGCACGGTTATAGCGTGCACCGGCGTGGCCGCGGAACTCGCACGCACGCAAGAAACACAAACTCCGCCCTGCCATCAGCATCAGAAGCCCGTGGCGCCCCAGGCGGCAAGCTCCTGCGATCATCAACAGGCGGTTACAACCGAGAGTATGGCGATGCCGGCACCCGCTGCGGCGTGGCTACCGCCCGCAAGTCCGGCCTCCCCACTGGCAGGCGCTCCGCAGGTTCCAGGATTACCGGTGATCTTTGCCGGTCTGCCCGGACCGGCAGTCCCATCCTCTGTTCTACGTATCTGATTCGATCGCTTCCTCTCCCGTTCGTGACCTTGTGTGTTTGTGAATGAAGGAGAAGTATGTCGAATCGAAGAAGCTTTTTTGCCGGCGTGGCAGCGGCCGGCGCTGGATTGTTTGCGGCCCGGAAAATCAACGCGCAACCTGCCGCTGGCAATGTTTTATTCGAGACACCGGACTTGGGCAAGCTGCCCTGGCGCATGGTGAATGGCGTCAAGGAATTTCACTTGATCGCGGAGGTGGTGCACACAGAACTTGTGCGCGGGCGCGCCATGGACGGCTGGGGATTCAACGGCAGCATTCCCGGTCCCACCATCGAAGTGAACGAAGGCGACCGTGTCCGCGTGATCTTTGAAAACCGCCTTCCGGAGATGACCGCGCTGCACTGGCACGGCCTGGAGGCTCCGATGGAGATGGAAGGCAGTGTCGGCCTGGGGCAGGACCCCGTCGCTCCCGGCGCCACCTACACCCATGAATTCACGATGAATCAGCACGGCACGCTGTTCTATCATTCGCACTTTTCCATGCAGGAAATGATGGGGATGCTGGGTTTCCTGATCGTTCATCCCAAGACTCCGTACACGCCGCACGTGCATCGCGACTTCGGCCTGCTGATACAGGAGTTCAGCATCCTGCCCAATAACACCATACCCAACACGATGTCGATGGAGTTCAACTGGCTGACGTTCAATGGCAAGTCTGGTCCGTCGACGACACCGATGCTGGTGAAGCAAGGTGAGCGGGTGCGCATCCGCATGGTGAACCTGGGCATGGACCACCATCCGATTCATATGCACGGCAACCAGTTCGTCATCACCGGCACCGAGGGCGGCAGAATTCCGGAAAGCCAGTGGCATCCTCAGAATACCGTGCTGGCCGGCGTGGGACAGGCGCACAATATCGAGTTCGACGCCAAGTATACGGGCGACTGGATGGTGCACTGCCATATGCCGCATCACATGATGAACCAGATGGTGTCCATGGCTGGGCCCATGCTTCCCTCCGCCCACGCCAAAATGATGAGCAGCAGCACCATTGGCCTGTACCCGGTGGACGATGCCGCGAAGAAAGCCATCCCAGGTTATCCGCAGGACATGTGGATGCCCATGGACCAGATGTTCGAAAAGCCCGAGACGTTTGGACTGCGCAAGGGCTGGTCCGGCGGAATGATGGGCATGATGACCATGGTGCGCGTGCTGCCGCCGGATCGCTACGACGAAATTCAGCGGCGAATACGAGAAGCCAAGGGAGGCCGCGCATGAACCGGCATTGGCTTTGGGTTCTGATCACACTGCCCGCGCTCGCGCAGCAAGCGCCACTGACGCTGGCGGAATTAGAACGGATGGCGCTGGCGGCCAGCCCAGCGCTGGAACAGAGGGCGGCGGACATACGGGCGGCGGCGGGCCGCGCCCGGCAAGCCGGCGCGTATCCGAATCCGGTTTTCGGAACGAATGGCGAACACGTGGCCGGGGGACCGGACCTGCGCGGCGGCACGATCGGCGGCTTCTTCGAACAAAGGGTGGTGACCGCCGGCAAGCTGGGACTCTCCCGAAAGTCGGCCGAGCAAATGCGGCTGGCAGCAGAACATGTGCAGGAAACCAGCCGTCTCCAGGTACTGACCACGATCCGCCGCCTGTATTACCAGGCGCTGGGGGAGCAGCGCCTGATCTCGGTGCGCAAGGAGATGGCGGACGTCGCGGAACGCACCGCCAGAACCGCGCGCGAACTCGCCAATCTGGGACGTGCCGACCGTCCGGATGTGCTGGCGGCCGAAGTGGAAGCACAGAAGGCGCAGCTTGCCGTGACGCTGGCGCAGAATGCTCTGGAGCGGACCTGGCGCGAAATCGCGGCGGTGGTGAGCCAGCCGGGTCTCCGGCCCTCGACTCTGGAAGGCGACTTCGATGCCGTGCCGGTGCTTGACGCGGCTGCGGAATTGGAGAAAGTATTCGAGGCCAGCCCGCAACTGCAAGCGGCGGCGAACCTGAAGGCGGGAGCGGATTTTCAACTGCGCCGCGCCCGTGCCGAGAACATTCCGGACATTCTGATGCGTGGCGGAGTCCGCAACAATCGCGAACTTGTCAGGCCAGGTGTACCCGTGGGTCTGGAGGGAATTTTCGACATCGGCGTGCAGGTGCCGCTGTTCCACCGCAACCAGGGGGCGATCGCGGCCGCGGCCGCCGAGTCTGACCGCGCGCGCATGGAAGGGAACCGCCAGAAGCAGATGCTGGCGCGGCGCTTTGCGGACGTGTATCGGGACTACCGCAGCGCCGTCGACTCGGCCACGCGCTACCGCGGCTCGATGATTCCGGCGGCGCGTCAGGCGTATGAAATGTACGCCTCGAACTTCGCCGAGATGGCCGCGCCCTATGAACGCGTGCTCGCCAGCCAACGCAACCTGATCCAACTGGAAGAGGCCCACGCGGAGGCACTAATGTCTGCCTGGCGCGGCGCGGTTGAGATACAAGGGCTGCTGGCGGGGGAGGAGTGACCGGCCGCTCCATCACTGTCGCGGCTCGGTGCTATTTTCCGGGTAACCAACCGTTCCATCACTGTCGCGGCCCGGTGCTATTTCGCCGGCAACGGAACGATGCCCTTGAACACGAACTTCTGGATGCGGCGGCCGTCTTCGACCTCCGACGAGTATAGGTTGCCCTTGGAATCGGAGGTCATGTGGTGGAGAACGTAGAACTCGCCGGGGTTGATCCCGGGGCGGCCGAAGGAATCGAGGGGCGTCAGCGTCTTGCGGTCATAGATCCAGATGCGCTCGGGACTGCGGCTGGCGACGTACAAGAAGCGCTGCGCAGGATCGGCTGAAAACGCCGTGCTGGCGACGGTATGGCCGTTGCCGCAATGCGGGGCTTCGCACCAGCGGTCGACGTAAGCCTGCGTCACGTACTTGCCTTCCACGGTGAACACTTGCACGCGCTTGCCGCCGCGGTCGGAAACATACACGAGCCCGTCGTTGGAGACCTTGACCCCATGGACGGTATTGAACTGCTTGGGGCCGGGGTCTTTCGGATCGATTTCCTTAGCGGCAATATGGTGAGGATCGACACGCTCTCCGCCTTCGCCCCGGGGGCGAGCGGGCACGTCTTCGGGAGTGTTCCCGAACGCTCCCCACATGCGCTTGAACTTTCCGCTATCGGCATCAAAGACAATGATGCGCGTGTTGCCGTAGCCGTCTGCCACGAAGAGTTCATTGGTTTTGGGGTAGACGAAAACGTCGGCGGGACGCCAGAAGTTTTCCGTGTCTTTATTGGTCTTCTTGTGGCCGCCCTTGCCGATCTGCATGACGAACTTGCCGGCTTTGGTGAACTTCAGGATCGAATCGTCGTCACCCTGCCCGCCGATCCATACGAAACCCTTGTAGTCGATGTAAATACCGTGTTCCGACTTGGGCCAATCATAGCCCTGGGCGTCGCCGCCCCACCCCTGAATGTAATTGCCGGCGGAATCAAATTCCAGAACGGGCGGTGCCCTCTTTAAGCTGGGGCGCACGGTGCGCGGGCGATGAAGGACCCAGATGTGATCCTTCTCGTCGGCGGCGGCGCTGGCGACCTGGCCGAGAATCCATCCATTCGGGATCTTGGGGAACGAGGGGTCAACTTCAAACTTCGGCGCCTCGCGTGGAACCTTGGATTGCGCGGAAGCTTTCCCGGTAAGGGTCAGCATTAATGCAACGGCAATACCGGCGGCGATTACAATGAATTTGAGATTTCGCAGTCTAAACGCGGTCATGCTTCCTCCCAGGGGACGTTTCAAAAGTATACTGCAAAGCCGGTGGGTTATCATTGAGGAACGTGCGTTTGCCGCTGTTGCCGCTCTTGCTTTTGCTCTCCGGCATCCACTTGCCAGCGCAAGATCCATCGCCCAGTTTGGAGGGCCGCGTGATCGCCCGGATCGATTTCGATCCCGTGGACCAGCCCCTTCCCCGTGCCGAATTGGACCGGCTGTTGCCCTTACGGACAGGGGCCTTGCTGCGCGCGGAGGACGTACGACAGACCCTGCAGAAGTTGTTTGAAACAGGACGGTTCGCTGATGTTGTCATCGATGCCCTGCCGTCCTCCGATGCTGCCGGGCCGGTCATTGTACGCATCTCCACGACTCTCAATTTCTTCGTGGGAGGAGTGAGTATCGACGGTATCGACGATCCGCCCAATCGCAGTCAGTTGCTGACGTCGGCGAAGCTCGAACTGGGGGCGCCTTTTGCCGACGGCCGCGCTACACAGGCAGTTGAGCATATGCAGGAGCGCCTGGAAGCAAACGGCATCTATGGAGCCAAGCTGCGCTACCAGATACAGCGCGACCCGGCAACCGAGGAAGCGTCCGTCCGCTTCCAACTGGAGGCCGGCAAACGAGCCCGCTTCGGCGGCGTCATGTTAAGCGGCGACTTCCAGCGGCCCATGGGCAACATCGTCCGTTCCACGCGCTGGCGCAGAGGCTTCGGACCCCTTACGTTTCCGGGCTGGCGGGAGGTGACCGAAAGCCGGGTGCAAGGTGGTGTGGACAGGGTTCGCCGGGACTTCCAGAAAGAGAACCGCCTGCAAGTCCGCGTCACCCTGGATAATCTGGAATACGACGGCAAGACCAATACGGTCAAGCCAACGCTGGTCGTGGAAAGCGGACCCGTGATTGAAGTGCGAACGCTGGGCGCGAGCGTTTCCCGGGGACGGCTGCGGCAACTGATTCCGATTTACGAAGAGCGCGCCGTGGATCGCGCTTTGCTGCAAGAGGGCTCGCGGAATCTGACGAATTATTTCCAGGCGCAGGGATATTTCGACGTCGCCGTGGACTTCAACCAGATCGCTCCGGCTCCCGGCGTGCAGGAGATCGACTACACGATTACCCGTAATGCGCGGCATACGCTCGCGGGTATTGAAATCGCCGGCAACAAGTTCTTCGACACCGCGACGATTCGCGAACGAATTGCGATTCACGAAGCGGGCACGTTGCGTTACCGCTATGGGCGCTATTCCCAGAAAATGCGTGACGACGACCGCGACGCGATCCGCGAACTATACCGGGCCAACGGCTTCCGCGACGCGCAGGTAACCGCGACGACCCTGGATGACTATCAGGGCAAGCACGACGATCTGGGCGTCCGTTTTGAGATTCAAGAGGGCGCGCAGTGGTTTGTGGACCAACTGGGGATCGAGGGCGCTTCGGAACTGGACGCCCGCTATCTGCGGAGCATCATCCGCTCCGGCGAAGGGCAACCCTTCAGCGAGTCCGACCTGGCCGCCGACCGCGACACGGTCCTGGGGTTCTACTTCAACAACGGCTATCCGGAGGCCAATTTTGACTGGTCGCAGACGGAATCCGCGGAGTCCAATCGGGTAAACCTGCGCTATGCAGTCCGGCCGGGAGAGCGCCAGTTCGTGCGCGACGTGCTGGTGCGAGGCCTGGAAACGACGCGGCAAGAAGTGGCTGCGAGCCGCATCCGGATTCGTCCCGGCGACGCGATTTCGTACAGCCAAATCGCGGAAACGCAGCAAAAGCTCTACGATCTGGGTATCTTTTCCAAGGTGCAGACGGCTCTACAGAATCCGGAGGGCAAAGAGGAACGCAAGTACGTTCTGTTCCAATTGGACGAAGCGAATAAGTACTCTTTCAACGCTGGATTGGGAGCCGAGCTGGCACGCATCGGAGGCGGCGTCACCTCCTTTGACGCGCCGGCCGGGGTAACCATCTTCAGCCCACGGGTCTCGGCCGGCATCAGCCGGCTGAACTTTCTGGGTATCGGGCACACCGTGGGCCTGCAGGCGCGGGCTTCCACGCTCCAGCAGCGCGCGGTGGCCAGCTACCAAGCGGCTCAATTTACCGGGAATGAGAATCTCACGTTTACGGTATCCACCCTGTTTGACACATCCAGGGACGTTCGCACCTTCGCGGCGCGGCGCTGGGAGGGCACCGTGCAGTTGGCGCAGCGCTTGTCGCGCGCCAACATCCTGCAATACCGTTTCGTCTACCGCCGCGTCACCATCGACGAAAATACGCTGAATATTTCGCCGGAACTGGTGCCCTTGCTCGCGCAGCCGGTGCGCGTGGGATTGGCCTCCGCATCGTTCATCCAGGACCGGCGCGACAACCCCACGGATACGCATCGCGGGATCTACAACACGGTTGACTTGGGCTTCGCGCTGCCGCAGTTCGGATCGGTGATCGACTACGGACGGCTGGTCTTGCGCAACTCCACGTATCACCCACTCAGCCGCGACGTGGTGATCGCAAGAACGCTGCAGTTCGGATACATTCAACGGCTGGGGGGCATTCCGAAGATTCCGTTGGGCGAACGATTCTTCGCGGGCGGCGCTACCTCGCACCGTGGCTTTCCCGCCAATCAGGCGGGGCCACGCGACATCAAGACCGAAACCTCACCAGGAACCGGCTTCCCGCTGGGCGGCAATGCCATGTTGTTCCACTCCACCGAACTACGCTTCCCGCTGATCGGCGAAAATATGGGTGGCGTGCTGTTTCACGACATGGGCAACGTCTATTCGAGTATCGACCAGGTTAGCTTCCGCTTTCGCCAGGGTTCTTATCAGGACTTCAACTACATGGTGCAGGCGGCAGGATTTGGGATCCGCTACCGCACGCCGGTGGGGCCCATCCGCGTGGATTTCAGCTATAGCCCCAATTCGCCGCGCTTTGTGGGATTCAGCGGCACGCGCGATCAGTTGCTGGCCTGCAATCCGAAACTGCCGCCCGCGCAGAATCCTCCCGCGTGCGTGGGTATTCCGCAGCGGATCAACACGTTTCAATTCCATTTCTCGCTGGGGCAGACGTTCTGATGATAAGCCGGCTGCGCCTCGCCTTGCTGTTCACGCTCTCCGCGGCGGCTCCCGCGGAGACATTGGACCGCATTGCCGTGACCGTGGGGAAGTATGTCATTTCGGAGCAGGATCTCTTGCGCGACATTCGCATTTCCGCATTTCTGGATGGCTCGCTTCCCGAGTTCGGCGGCGCACAAAAGCGTAAGACGGCCGATCGCTTGATCGATCAGTATTTGGTTTTGCAGGACGCGGCCGAAACACGAGCGGCCTTGCCTTCCGCCGAAAGCACCGCCGCATTACTGGAGCCGCTGAAAGCCCGCTACGCCAACGAGGCGGATTACCTCGCGGCGCTTGCCAAGGCGCGGATTAGCGATGGCGGCCTGCGGGCGCATCTGCTGGCGGGGCTGCGGATGCTGCGCTATACCAGCGTGCGCTTCCGCCCCCAGATGCAGATCTCCGAAGAGGGATTGCGCGCTTACTATGAAGCGCTGATGGAGCAGAATCCGAACGCGCCCGCGCAAAGCTTCGAGGAGAACCGCGGCCAGGTGGAAAAGCTGCTTACCGATCAACAGACCATGCAGTCCCTGGATGACTGGGTGAAGATGATGCGCAGCGAACTGCGGATCGTCTATCGCGAGGCGGTGTTTCAATGACCGGTCTCCCGGCAGCACTCCGATGGCTCGGGCGATTCCTAGCCGCCTTGGTGATTTTGTCGCTGGTGTGCGCCGCGGCGGGCGTGCTGGTGGTCCGCAGCGGCTGGTTCCGCGAGAAGGTGCGAGCACGCATCGTCGCCGAGGTGGAACAGGCAACCGGCGGGCGCGTCGAAATTGGCCGCTTTTCCTTCCGTTGGGAAACGCTGACGGCAACGGTCGCCGGGTTCGTGCTGCACGGGATGGAACCGGAAAGCGAACCTCCGTTGTTACGCGTGGAATCGGTCAGGGTGGGGCTGCGCGTCATCTCCATGATGGAGCGTAAAGTGGACTTGTCATCGCTCCTGATCGACAAGCCCCGGCTGCGCATCGTGATCTATCCGGACGGCTCCAACAATCTTCCGGAACCGCGCGGCGTCCGCAACGGGAAGGACTGGGCGCAGAATTTGGTGGATCTGGCGATTCGCCGGTATGCCGTGACGGACGGTCTAGCCGAGGTGGATGTCCGGAAAGTGCCGCTCAACTTCAGCGGTGAGGATCTGGCGGTCCAAATGAGCCGCGATCCGGGCGTGGCGCGGTACCGGGGAGAAGTCGCCTCGCGCCGCCTGCGCATTGCCGCGGATTTCATGGCGCCCACGGAAACGGACATGAGCGCGGCCTTTACGCTGGACGCCACGCGACTGAATCTTGCGCCATTACGCGTCACGGCCGGCAAATCCCGCGTGGAACTCAACGGAGACCTCACGAATTTGCGCATGCCGCGCGGGACCTTTAGAGCGAAAGCCGAGCTGGCGTTGGCCGACGCCGTCCCGATGTTCTCCCTGCCCGTGAAGCCGGCCGGCGCGGCTGCGTTCGACGGCGAACTGTCGGTTTCGTTTTCCGGAGGCTTCGATTACAAGCTCAGCGGCCGGACAATCGCGAAGGGTTTGAGCTACACCTACGACCGCTTGCGGCTGGAGAACGCAACCGTGAGCGCCGCCGTTACGGCCACTCCGGCGCGGGTGACCTTGCAGGACTTGCAGGCAACGGCGCTGGGCGCCAAAATCACGGGCCAGGCCGATCTCGTGCACACGGAGGATGCGGCACACCCGGATTTTCATTTCCAGGGCAAGATCGACGACCTTGAAGTGCGCCAGGCGGCGGCCATCCTCACCGACCGGCAACTCCCGTGGAACGGCATGCTGGCGGGAACAGTCGAAGCCCATGCGGTCCTCGGAAAACCGAGGACCAATGCAACCGTGAGCATTGCGATCGCGCCGATGACGGAAGGCGTGCCTGTGGATGGCCAGATTGAGATGACCTACGACCAGGAGAAGTCTATTCTGAGCTTCGGCGATTCGCGGGTCAGCACGCCGGCCACCAGCTTGATCGTTGCCGGCGCGTTCGATCAAAGCCTCACGGTGCGGGCGCGCACAACCAACGTTGACGATGTGCTCACGGCTCTTTCCATGGCCGGAGACGGAGCTCCCAAGACGCTACCGTTGCAATTCGCTAAAGGGGGAGAAGCGACTCTCGCGGGCACACTGACCGGCAGGCTCACGGAGCCAATGTTCCACGGCGAGATCGCGCTCGCCAATGCGAGCGTGGAAGGCCACGCTTTCGACCGCCTGCGAGGGGACATCGCGGCCAGCCGGGGGAGTGTCGAAATCCGGCGCCTTACGGTTTCGCGCGGGCAGACGCAAATTGACGGGGACGTGACCGTGGCGGCCGCCGGAGGAGATTTCACCGCCGGCCCGCTTACCGCGCAACTCAACGCGAGAAACGTCTCGCTTGCCGAAGCGGCACGCGAACTAGGCATCGCCACCGATGCGCGCGGCACGGCATCGGCGGCGGTTCATCTCTCCGGCACGGCGCGGAATCCAGAGGCGGAAATCACCATCAACGCGCGCGAAGTTTCAGCCAACGGCGAGCAGGCCGAGAGCCTGCGCGGAACTCTGCGTTACACAGATCGCTCGCTCGCCGTGACGGGCGGCCAGGCCGATCTAGGAACAGGGAAGGTTCTGTTTGCCGGAGCGTTCGAGCATCCGGTGAACGACTACAAGAACGGCGAGGCGCGACTGGATGTTACGAGCCAGAATGTCAGATTCACGCGCATTGCGGCGTTACAAAAGTTGCAGCCCACCGCGGACGCCCGGCTCGACGGCAAGGCGGAAGTGCGCGCGCGAGTGCAGAACGGTGCGCTGCAGGTACGTTCCATCAAAGGCGATGCCTCGGCACGCGGAGTCACTCTCGACAAAGAGGCGTTGGGCGACGTGAACCTTGCCGCCGAAACCAGCGGCAACGAACTGGCCTTGCAGGCCAAGGCGCAGGTACGCGGCACGCCAATCGAAGCGCAAGGGAAGTTTCGCATGGATGCGGATATGCCGGGTTCGCTGGCATTCCGATTCCCGCGCCTGACGATTGCCGCGCTGCACGATCTGGTCATGCTGCGGGGCACCGCGGAACAAAAAGCAGAAGCGCCGGCCCTGGATGGCTATGTGGAAGGAAGCGGCACGGCTACCCTCTCTTTGCGGACACCGGAGAATTTGCAGGCGGAAGTGAAGATCGACGCGCTGCAGCTCAACACGAAGTCGCCGGAGAACCTCCGCCTGGGAGTGCAGTCGCAGGACGTGCAAATCCGCAACTCGCAACCAATCCTGATTGCCATCAATGCCAGAGAGGCGCGCATCCGCGCGGCGCACCTGACCGCGCGCGATACGGACCTTGAAGTCAGCGGCGCGGTACCGTTCCAGCGCAATGGGGGCGCGGATTTGAACGTACGGGGAACGGTGAATCTGGCAGCCTTGCAATTGCTGAATGCGGAACTGCTGGCGCGCGGCAGGGCTACGGTTGGCGTTTCCATTCGCGGCTCGGTGCGGGACCCGCTGCTGAACGGCCGCATGGAGTTCACCGGGGCCTCGCTTTACATGACTGATGTGCCCAGCGGTCTGGACAACGCTTCCGGCACGATTCTATTCGACCGCAACCGCGCCACCATCGAAACTCTCACCGCGGAGACAGGCGGCGGCCAGATGGCCTTCAAGGGATTCCTGGAGTTTGGCAATACGTTGATCTATCGCCTGCAGGCCGAGGCCCGGCAAGTGCGCGTGCGCTATCCGGAGGATGTGAGTTTCACCGGCAACGCGCAATTGGCGCTGACCGGCACCTCCGCTGCCAGCACGCTTTCCGGAACGGTGACGCTCAACCGCGCGGCCATCAGTCCGCGCGTGGATTTGGGAAGACTGCTGGCACAAGCCGCAAAACCGTCGCCGGCGCCGCCCAACCCCAACGAGTATCTACGCGGCATGCGGTTCGACGTGCACGTCGGTAACTCACCGACGTTTGAGCTGGAGACTTCGCTCACGCGCAACGTGGAGACCGAAGTGGACCTGCATCTGCGCGGTACGCCCCTGCGTCCGGCGCTGCAAGGCTCGATCGCGGTCAACAGCGGCGAGATCCAGGTGTTCGGCAACCGGTACGCGGTCAACCGCGGGGATATCCGGTTTCTCAGTCCCGTGAAGATTGAGCCCATCTTGGACATGAACCTGGAAACCCGCACGCGAGGCATCACCGTCAACGTGGCCATTTCCGGGTCGGCGGACCGCTTGAACGTGAATTACAGTTCGGATCCGCCGTTGCAATCGCGCGAGATCATTGCGTTGCTGGCCGTGGGCCGCGATCCCACGGCGCTATCGAACGCGGCACAGTTTTCCTCCAGCACCTCCGGGTTCAGTGACGCGGGTGGATTGCTGGGCCAGGCCGTTTCCCAGGAACTCTCCAACCGCCTGCAGCGTTTTTTTGGAGCCAGCCGCGTGAAGATCGATCCGACGATGACCGGCATCGACAATCTTCCTTCGGCGCGCCTGACCATCGAACAGCAGGTTTCACGGGATATTTCGCTCACCTACATCACGAACCTGAATCGCACCCAGGAGCAGATTGTGCGCGTGCAATGGGATTTGAACCGGCAGTGGTCAGCTGTGGCGATCCGCAACAGCAACGGCCTGTTCGGCGTGGATATTCAATTCCGGAAGCGCTTCAAGTAGGCGGCTACTTCCTGGCCTGTTACTTTTTGGCAAGGTGCAGAGCGACGACACCGAAGGTCATCCGTTCGAACTCAACGCTGGAAAATCCACAGTCGCGCATTTGGTGGGCGAGCTCTTCCGGGCGCGGGAATTTTCGAATTGACTCCGGAAGATAGGAATAGGCATCGCGCGAGCCCGAAATCAATCCTCCCACCAAGGGCAAAACGTACTTGGAAAAGAAACGGTATAGCGCGCCGAAGACCCGGTTGGTGGGCTGGGAGAATTCGAGTACGGCGAGCACGCCGCCGGGTTTCAGCACCCGTTCCAACTCATAAAGTCCGCGCTGGTAGTTGGCCAGATTGCGAAACCCAAAGGCAACGGTAATCAAGTCGAGCGACTCGTGAGCCAGCGGCAGGGAGAGAGCATCAGCTTCGAATAGCGGCGAGTGAAGGTGGGCTCCGCCAATCTTGCGGCGGGCTTCGATCAACATGGGATGGCAGAAGTCGCTGCCCAAGACGGCCGCGCGTGAGTTAGCCGCGGGCGAACTGGCCATCGCCCCGCGCCGCGCTTCCATCGACAGCAGCACGTCGCCGGTTCCGCAGCAGAGATCCAGAACTTTCGCATGGGGCTGGGCCAGCACATCCGCCAGGCGCTCCACCGTGCGCCTCCTCCAGCGCTTGTCCAGGTTAAAAGAAAGCAGATGATTCAACAGGTCATAGCGGCCGGCGACGCGTCCAAACATGCCGCGCACCCAGCGTGCGGCGGACTCTTCGCTGCTGGCGCCTTTCGGCGTGGTGCCGGCGGCAGGCGTCATGCGAGAGCCACGTGGCTAGCTAATACGGCTTCCATCGCGGCCATCACGGCGCGGTCATCCACGCCCGTAGCAATCTTCACCGCGCCAATCTTGGTGGGGAGCACGAAGTGCACTTTGCCCTGCACCGTTTTTTTATCCGCGGCCAGACGCGCGAACAATTTCTCGGGAGTGATGCCGTCGAGCGGAGGAATCGGTCCGTACTGGCGAACCACCGTGTGGATTTGCGCGGCGTCAGTCACAGGCAACCCGGACACGGCTTCGGCGAGAGCGGTTGCCACGAGCATTCCGAAGGCGACCGCCTCGCCGTGCAGGAAGCGGGCATATTGCGTCTCCGCCTCCAGCGCGTGCCCCACCGTGTGGCCGAAGTTCAGGATGCGCCGCAGATCGCCCTCGCGTTCGTCGGCGGTAACCACTTCCGCTTTGATGCGCACGGCGGCGGCGATGATGCGGTCCACGGTGGCGGGATCCTGGGCTAATACTTCGCGGGAATGCTCCGCCAACTCGCGAAACAGTTCCGCGTCGCGAATCACGCCGCACTTGATGATCTCGTAAAGTCCGGCGCGGTATTCGCGTTCCGGTAACGTATGTAGTACGGCGGGATCGATCAGCACAACCAATGGCTGGTGAAAACTGCCCACCAGATTCTTGCCCGCCACCAGATTGACTCCGGTCTTGCCGCCCACCGCCGCGTCCACCTGTGCCAGCAGCGTGGTAGGAATCTGGATGACAGGGATACCGCGCATGAAGATGGCGGCGAGGAATCCCGCGACATCCGTAACGATCCCGCCCCCAAAAGCGACGACGATGCTGGAGCGGTCTCCCCCACCCTCCACCATTTGTTCGGCAAGAGCTTCGACCTCGGCCATCTTCTTGCGCGGTTCTCCGCCGGGGAAAAATAAGACCTGATGCGGCCGGCCCGCCAGAGCCTGTTCGGCGGCGGCCGCGTACAGCTTCCAAACATCGGCCGTGGTTACGACGAAAATCTTGCCCGCGCGGGGCGGAATAAATTCAGGGAGACGGGCGATGGAACCCCGTTCTACGATCGCATCATAGGCGCGTTGCGGAGTCTCAACGCGAAAAGAGGGCATACGTTCGTTGTACCATGGGCATGTTGCCCCAGGCCGCCGTTCCCGTTTTCCTATACTTCCTTTTCGCCGCCGCCCCGCTCGAGCATAGGAGCGCAACCACGGTCTTGTGGACGGCTCCGGCCATCCTGCTCGCCGCCCTGATGATCGCTTGGGCGGCGGAGTCCGCGCAATATTTTGTCGCGCAGGGATTTGCGCTGGCCATGCTGGCGTGGCTGCAGACATTGCCGGAGTTTGCTGTCGAAGCCGTGCTGGCCTGGCACCAGCAGACGCACCTGCTGCTGGCCAATCTGACGGGTGCGTTGCGCCTATTGACCGGATTCGGATGGCCCGCGATCTACGTCACAGCCGCGCTATGCCACCGGCGAAGCGGCGCCGGACCTCTCCGGCGGATCACGCTTCACGATCATCACTCCGTCGAAGTGGTGGCCTTGATGGTTCCGTTGCTGTACATCCCGGTCATCGCCATCAAAGGCACGCTGACAATCTATGACGGCATCGTGCTGATCGCCATCTATGCGGCGTATCTGATCATCCTGAGCAAGCTGCCGAGCGAAGACCACGAGACGGTCGAGGATCTCGAGATCATCCCGCGCACGATTGTGAAGGCGCGGCGGAGCAGGCGCATCCTGGCAATCACCAGCCTTTTCGTCGCCGGAGGCGCTCTGATCTACTTCAGCGCCGAACCTTTTTTGGCTAGCCTGCTGGCCTTGGCCACTCTGGCGGGTATGCCGGATTTCATCTTCGTGCAGTGGATCGCCCCGCTGGTGAGCGAATTTCCGGAGATGCTGTCCACGCTCTATTGGGCCCGCCATCCCGAACGCGCGGCCATCGCGTTGATGAACATGGTTTCCAGCAACATCAACCAGTGGACTCTGTTGGCCGCGATGCTTCCCATCGTGTATTCGATGAGCGTGGGCGCGCCGACGCCCATTGTTTTCGACGCCGCGCAGACCAAGGAGTTGTGGCTGACGCTCGGCCAGGCCGTGATCGCGTTGATATTCCTGCTCAATATGGAATTGGTCTGGTGGGAGGCGGCGACGCTCGCGGTTCTGTTCGCGGTTCCCTTTCTCAATGCAGCGGCCGCGCAAGCGGTGACGTGGATCTATTTTGGCTGGGCCGCCATCGAAGTCGCGCGCATGTTGCTGGGCCAGCGCAGCGCACCAGCGTTCCCTTTGTTCGTTCGTATGTGGAAGCTGTACATCAAAGGGACCGCCTGACCCATAGGGCCAGCGTCACCCGAACCTTCTTACTTGATTGCTAAAGTAGAATTCTGACTATGGTCCTCTCGGACATCGACATCAAGAGATACATTGCGGAAGGCAAGATCAAGATTTCGCCCGAGCTTCCGACGGAACAATTCGGAAGCTGCTCGGTGGACTTCCGCCTGGGCGCGGAGTTTAGCGTCTTCGAGCACAGCCGCCACGCCTTCATCGACCTGCGCGAGAAGACGGCTATCCAAGACCTGATGCGCACCATCGAGGTTCCTTCCGGAGAACCGTTCATTCTGCAGCCCGGAGAATTCGCGCTCGCCATTACCGAAGAAGTTCTGGAACTCGACGACGACGTCCTAGGACGCCTGGAAGGCCGTTCGAGCCTGGGGCGCATCGGCATCATCGTGCACGGCACGGCGGGCCTGTTCGACCCGGGCTGGAGCGGCAAGGCGACACTTGAACTCAGCAATCTGGGCCGCATGCCGGTGGCGCTCTACCCGGGCATGCGGATTTGCTCGTTCACCTTCGAGCAGCTTTCCACGCGTGTCGCGGTGCCCTACCGCCAGAAAGCCGGCAACAAGTATTCCGGCCAGCAGCGGCCGCTCGCGAGCAAGCTGGCGAGCGAAACCAGCAAGTAAAGCAACGCGTGCGCTACCGGCCTGACGACCCGAATCCGCCGGCTCCGCGCTGGGATTCACCGAGCTCATCGTGCTCAACCCACTCGATAGCCTCATAGCGGGCAATCACGAGCTGCGCGATGCGGTCGCCTTTTTCGACAACGTAGTCGGCTCCGCTGAGGTTGAACATCACCACGCGGATCTCGCCGCGATAGCCGGGATCGATGGTGCCGAAGTTGACGGTGATCGAATGCTTCAGGGCCATGCCGCTGCGCGGCCGGATTTGCGCCTCATAACCGGGCGGCAATTCGATGGCGATGCCAGTGGGGACGCCTTGCGCCACGCCGGGCGAGAGTACGGCGCGCTCAGTGGAGCGCAGGTCCATGCCGGCGTCTTCTAAAGGGCCGTGGGCGTAGTGGGGCATCACGGCGTCGGGATGAAGTTTCTTTAGGCGGATTTGCATGATGGGAAATCGCTATCATAACCGTTTGGACACACAAAAAACTTCCCGCGTTGTGGCGGTCGGTCCCATGCCTCCCGAAAAAATCGCGTACGCGCTGGCGCGCTACTCGCGGTCGCCCGATTCGATTCGTGATTCCGTGGCGTGGGTGCGTACCCACGATTCCACCAAGTTCCTGGAGAGCTTCTACTTCCAGTACGGCCACGCATCCATCGCGGATTTAGGTCACGTGGTGCTGTGTTTCGAGGGTATCTCCGAGCTGGCGGCGACCGAGATCGAAGACGAACAGTTGTGGGATGGTCAGGCGCGCTCTTCGCGCTATCAGGACTTCTCGCGCTCGGGATTCGTGACGCCACCGGAACTGACCGGCGAGCACGCCTCCCGCTATGCCGCCGCCGCGCAGGAGCTACTGGGCGCCTATCATCAGATCCACAAGAGCATCACGGAGCATTTAACGGAAAAGCTGCCGCGTCCGGAGGACATGAAGCCGGACGCCTACCAGCGCAACATTGCGGCGCGCGCGTTCGATGTGGCCCGTTACACTCTATTCTTCGGGATCCCCACCGGCGTCGGGCAGGTGACCAGCATTCGTACGCTGGAGCGGCAGATCCGGCGCCTCAAGGCGTCCGAGTACGCCGAGATCCGCTGTCTGGCCGATGAGATCGCCGAAGCGTGCGCGCAACCGCCGGAGTGCCGCTGGGATGAGGCGTCCTCCGCCGAGCCGCTGGCGCCGACTCTGGCACGCCATGTCGATACGGACGAACACGCGGTTCAGTCGCGGCGCGATCTGGCGGAGTGGGCGCACGACAACGTTTCGATCACAGCTATCCCAGTGGACGACGTGGATTTGTTGAAGCCCACGGATGCGCACGCCGAAGCCGCGGCAACACTGCTCTACCCGGTGACCCAATTGCCATTCCGGAACTTGTACGAGTTGGCGTCTTCGTGGCCGGCAGCGCGACGCAATGAGGTGATTGACGTGGCCTTGCGCTCCCGCACTAGAAGGGACGAGCTCATGCGCGGCTTCCGCGGGGGCTTATACGTCTACGACATCGTCATGGACATCGGAGCCTACCGCGACATGCACCGGCATCGCCGCTGCCAGCAGTTCCGGCAGGCGTACTCAGGCCGCCTGGGCTTCGATACTCCACAAGCCTTGCGGGACGCAGGGATCGCGGGGTCCTATGAGACCATCATGTCGCAGACCCTGGCGACGATACAAGCACTGCCGGAACCCGGCTCCCACTCCCTGTTGCCCTTCGGCGCCCGCTCGCGCTTCCTGTTCAAGATGGATTTCGCCGAAGCCGACTACATCGCCCGCCTGCGCAGCGGCGTCAAAGGCCATTTCAGCTATCGGAAGGTCGCCTGGGAGATGAAGGAGAAGATGCAAGCGCTCGAACCCGAGCTCGGGCGGCTCATGGAAGCCACGCCGCCCTGGGTAGAGGACCCGTTAAAGCGGTAAATCCGGCCACCATGTTATCGCTCGTGTTATCCTGAAGTCGTTATGTCTATTCCGAACGTAAAGCGGTACCGCATCACCAGTCCCGATGGCAGCATGACGGCGAGCCTGATGGCTGTGCTCCCCAAAGAGATTGACGTCAATAAGTATCTTTCGGAAGCCGCCCAGCGCTTTGACTGGAAAGCGTACCAGGAAGCTCAGGCCAAGCAGTTCAAAGTCCGCGTCGGTCAGCAGAAGCAGAAAAAAGCGAAGTAGTTTTTCGCTTTACGGCAGCCGGGCGCGCAGCGTGCGTAGGCCGCGGATGCCCTCGGCGGCCACATCCGGATCAGGATCTTTCGACAGCGTCTCGAGGTTCGGGACGCTGTCTTTGTCTCCGGCCCTGGCGAGGATAATACTCATCTGGATTTTTTCGTCCTTGGTCGCCGTGGACAAGATCGGATAAAATGCCTGGCGGATGGCCGGATCGTGCGAAAGTTCGATCAGGAACGCGCTGGCCACGCCGCGCCAGGCCCTCTGGTTCAGCGTGTTGATCAAGTACTGCAGCGGACCGTAGCGGTCCGCGCTCACATCTCCCAGTGACACCAGCGCGAAGGCAGCGGAAAGACGCGGATTCATGCCGTGCTCGCTGGTGAACGCCTGCTGGACAATGGCCCGGTCAGCCGGATTCTTCAGCCGGCCAAGACCCTCGGCGGAAGCGGCGCGCACCAGGTCGTCTTTGTCCTGCAAGTACGTTTGAAAAATCGTGCGATCCACGGGAACGGCCAGCATGGCCAAAGCCCCCAGTGCCGCCCGCCGCACCTTGATCGTTCGCGCGTTTTGTAGGGAGTCGCGCACTTGCGGCTCGGCGTCGCGGTTGCGCAGCAGGCCCGTGGTCTCCAGCGCCGTGACCTGGATCTTTTCATCCAAGTCGCGCAGCAGGAAACTGATGCGCGGAGCCGCCGACGGGTCACCGATTTTCTGGATCGCAGCCAGCGACTCGTACATGAGCTTGTCGTCTTTGGAGCGGAGCGCGTCGATCAAATCGGAAAGCGCGGCGCGTCCCCGGAGAACTCCCAGGGCCCGCGCGGCATTCGTGCGCGATTCCATGGCCGATCCGCCGCGAGCCAACTTGCCCAGCGCTGTGATCACTTCCGGGCGCACCTGGACAAAGGGATCGATGATTTGTTCGTTGGTTTCAGTAAACTTGGCGCGCACGGCCGTGCCCGCCCGCGATAAACTTCCGCTGATCCCGGTCTTCACAAATCCCGGGAAATATACATTCACCAGGCCGTCTGTCGCGCGAATTTGCACTTCAGCGTCGTGGTCAGCCGCTGCGCGCAACAGGCCGTCTATCGTCTTGGGTCCGCCAATTTCGACGAGTGCCTTTACGGCTTCCACGCGGACAGCGGTATCCGGATCGCCAACATAAGGACCCAGCTTGGGAATGGAATCATCGCCCTGCTTGGCTAAGTCGCGTACGGCGCGCGCGCGCTGGCGGGGATCGCCATCCTGGGCATGCAGGACGACGGCGGGGATGAAAATTGTTAAAGCAACGATGAAGAAAAGCTTTGGTTTCACCGAATAAACTCGAGCTGAACGCGGTGCGGGATCAGCCCTGCTTCGTGCCCCATATCGAGAAGCTTCTGTGCGGCCTTTGGCACGATCTCCCCGCAATCCACGGTGTAGTGGTTGACGTACATACCCACGAATTTCTCCGCCAGAGGCGTTTCCATGTCGCGGGCAAATTGCAGCGCGTAATTCAGCGCCTCTTCGCGATGATCCAGAGCGTATTGAATGCTTTCGCGCATCAGACGGCAACACTCACTGGTCATTTCAGGACTCAAATCCCGGCGCAGCGCGTTGGCGCCGAGCGGCAACGGCAAGTCGTAGGTGTCCTTGAACCAGCGGCCGAGGTCCACGATACTGTGAAACCCAGCTTTGGCGTAGGTCAACTGCGCTTCATGGATAATGAGACCGGCATCCGCCTTACGTTCCTGAATTGCTTCGAGAATCTTGTCAAACGGTACGTCAACCGGCTCGAAATCGGGCTGCATCAGCTTAAGAGTAAGGTATGCCGTGGTCAGCCGCCCTGGAATCGCGATTCGCTTCCCTTTGAGTTCTTCCAATGCCATGGGATGTGACGCGACGACCATGGGTCCGTAGCCATCGCCGATACTGGAACCCGCCGCCATCAGCCGGTACTTGTCGGCCACATACGGATAGGCGTGATAGGAGATCGCCGTGAGCTCATACTCCCCTTCGCGGGCCTTGCGGTTCAGGGTCTGGATGTCGTCCAGCATGTGGCGGAATTGCACCAGATTGGAGCGAATTTTCCGCGTGGCGAGCGCATAAAACATATACGCGTCATCGGAGTCAGGACTATGGGCGCAAACAATCTCAGCAGGAAGCGACATGCGTTGGGGTGAACCTTGATGATAGCAGGTGCACTGCGGACTTGCAGCGAAAGCGTCACACTAAAGCGCGGCCAACTCGGGGTGAAGCGACGCCAGGGCCTGCTCCAGTTCCTGCAACGCTCCGGCGCAATCCCGCAACTGCCGGGCACGGCCCATTTGCTCTAAACGCAGAGCGGCTGCAACCGCGTCACGCGCGCCGAAGTTTGCCACCGATCCTTTTAGGGAGTGGGCTGAGCGCTCTAGCTGACTGGCGCCGCCGGAATCGATTGCCGCGCGGATTTCCTGTAAAGAATTGGGATAATCCTCCAGAAAAATAGCGGCAATTTCTTTCAGTAATTCTTCGTCGCCGCCCACGCGTGACAGCGCAAATTGGCGATCAAGCCCGGATTCCCGCACTGGATCGTTCATCTTCCTCCGAAGTCAAGCATCTTCAGGATAGTTCAGGCCCTCATTGCCTATCGACCGATTATGGCAAATATTGAAGTATCCGCGCCAAGAAAGCGACACAGGAAAGCGGCGAAATCCCTGTTCTTGCAACAAGCTGATAAAATTGGCCTGATCATGTTCACGCGGAGGAATCTGCTGCTGTCCGTGCCGGCCCTCGCGGCATCCAGGGCCTGGGCGCAATCCGCTGGCCCCATCCGGCTGCGATCGTTCAACCATGTGACCATCCGCGTGTCCGACTTCAAGCGGTCGCTGGAGTTCTATCAAACTCTGCTCGGCATGCCGGTACAAGGCCATCAAGGCGCCACGGTAAGTCTACGCATCGGCACAGGCCCGCAGCATATCGGCATGAGCGCCGCGGCTCCCGGCGAAAGGATCGGATTCCATCATTTTTGCATGACGGCGGATGGTTTCGGCGTGGACCGCGTGCTCAAGATGCTCGCCGATCACGGCGTCACGCCAGGAGGCCCATCGGCCGCCGCTTTGGGTCCGTTGCAATCTTTCGTGAGGGTGCGCAGCGAAGCCGAAGGCGGCGGTAAAGAAGGAACACCGGAGCTCTACTTCACCGACCAGGACGGTATTCTCGTTCAATTGCAGGACGCGAGCTACTGCGGAGGATCGGGTCCGCTGGGCAATATCTGCCTGGCCAAGCCGGAGGCTCCGCCACGCAAAGGACTGCTCGCCGTGCGCGACATGAGTCATGTCACGCTGAACGTGTCCGATAAAGCACGCTCCATCGCCTTCTATCAAGGACTTTTCCAGATGCCGGTGCAGGCGCATCAAGGCCCCCATACGCCGGTGTTTGGGATCGGGCGGGGACCGCAGTTTCTAGCGTTGTCCGCCGGCGGAGCCAATGCCGGAGCGCCGCGCAAGATGGGCATCGGCCATGCCTGCATGTTGATGGACGGCTTCCATGTCGACAAGGTCCTCAAGGCTCTGGCCGAGGTGGGTGTGAAACCGCGCGGCGATGCGAGCGGCGCCGTTGGACCAATGACTTCCTATGTGCGCATGCGCGGCGAGGATGCGGGCGGCGCCAAGGGCGGAACTCCGGAGCTGTATTTCTCCGACCCGGACGGCATTCTGTATCAGTTGCAGGACACCACTTACTGCGGCGGCGCGGGCTATCTCGGCAATGTCTGCCGGGGGTGATAAAATGGAAGACGCAGCAAGGGGAAAATACCCTCTGCTGCGTTCACCGAATGTACGTTAACCCAGGGCCACCCTAGCTCAGTTGGTAGAGCGGCTGATTCGTAATCAGCAGGTCGCCAGTTCGATCCTGGCGGGTGGCTCCAGTTCTATGTCAAAGGTCTGCAGGCCCGCCACTGGCGGGTCTTCGTGTTTTGTCAGTAGCCCCGACAACTTTCCGCTGCCGTAACTGCGGCGAAGCTCGACCCGCCGCCGGTTCGCCGGATTAATATTGGCCACCATGGTCGTCATCCGGCGCGCCAGGATTCTTCTGGGTGTATCCATCTCCCAGCGCACCTTGCCGGAGCCTGCCGCGGGATGGCAGCTCTCGCAGTCAAAACCCATTGCCGTGTCATGATCCCCATCCACTGCTGTCCGGTTATGGTCCGAGGGATTCCCGCTAACTAACTGAACAGTAGATAGATGACTGGCCTTTAAAGATTTTTCGATTTGAACTTTTTTCTGGCGTTCCACGCGTGAAGCGAGGGGGAGATGGCGAAGACAATGGGGGATGCACAGAGGCAAGCTGGTGTTCTCGCAGGTGATGGAACACCTGCCGGTCCATGAATTTCAAAAATGCGTGACGCGTTATCAGGGCGATTATAAAGCGCGCGGCTTCTCTTGCCGGGATCAGTTTTTG
>CAMAVI010000005.1 GCA_945861625.1 Candidatus Sulfopaludibacter sp. SbA3 | reverse complement strand
TAACACGTCTTGCAGTTTCATCATCCGCTCCGTTTCCGCCGCGGAGTATTGCTGGCTGGGGTCCACCCCTCAGCTTCCTCCGCCGCTTTTTCAAAGCGGACAGTTCATGTGTGAATTCAACCGGACAGATCACATACTAGCGACAGCGGTCCTCGTTGCGCTGGCGGCGACGCCGTTGTTGCCATATACTAGGGTGCCCGCGGATTCAAATAGGTTCACGATGATACGCCGGGAACTCTGATACGAATATTTCAGCCCAAGGGACTGGTCCGTACCGTTGTAGAAGGAGCCTCCGTTGTAGCGGCGGTAGGCTCCATGATAATCCAGCACCAATTGCGATCGCCTGAAATTATGGCTGCCATAGGCGCCGCCGGAGACTTCCACCCCGGACAAGCCGCCGAGGGAGACAAGCTTGCCATCCGCGTCCGTGAGGAGTGGTCGCAGGCCATTGTCGTACACACCGGATACCCCGCCAAAAAAACGCAGGTTCACTTGTCTTCCGCCGCGCTCGCCTATCCCGGCGCCTCCGGCGCTCCCCACGGCAGGTCCCTGATACCCGCCGGCGCCCATGCCTTGCGCCGCGAGGGAAGGCGCTATGATGGCCATCAGCGCGATAGCGGAAAAGGGCCTTAGGAACTTATTGATGGCGTCCCGCGTCAAATCCATATGCAAGGGTATGTTCTCCCATTCGATAGGGCTGCGAATGATCCCTAATACGTCGAGTTTGACGCCTGGCGCTTGGCGTGTCAAGCGCTATAAAACAGGAGGATAGAAGAATGTTTTGTCGATTCCCGCTTGGCTTGATTCTACTCCCAGCGCTTTCCGCCGCCGACCTGCCCCTTTCCCAGGTGACGCTTTATAAACATGGTGTCGCTCATTTCGAACGCTCCGGAGAGTTAAAGCCCGGTGAAACCGTCCGCTTTGACTTCAAGCCCGAGGACATGAACGACGTACTGAAGTCCCTGACCGTCACCGACCGCGGTGGCGGTAAGATCAACGGCGTCCGCTACGATTCCAGCGACCCGCTCGACAAACGCTTGGCCGAGTTTCCGTTCCGGGTCGGGCCGGGCTCTTCACTGGCGGCGTTTCTGGACCAAATGAAGGGCGCGCGGATTGAGCTGAAACTGGGCGCGGGCGGCGCTGCCGGCGCGATCGTCAGCGCCCGGGTTGTTAGGGACAACGACAAAGACCGCCCAGCGGAGCGCGAAATCCTGGTGCTGCTGATGGATGCGGGCGATATCCAGAGTTTCGATCTGGGCGCGGCCAGCGCCGTAAGGTTGACTGACCCTAAACAACAGAACCAACTGGCGTCCTATCTGGCCATGCTGAATCTGACTCGCTCACGAGACCGCCGCGGCGTCACCATTGACGCCACGGGTTCCGGGGTGCGCCAGTTGACAGCCCGCTATATGACACCCGCGCCGGTGTGGAAGTCGAGCTACCGGCTGGTGTTCGGCGCTGCGGGCGAGCCCGTACTCGAAGGCTGGGCCATCGTCGACAACACGTCCGGCGAGGACTGGAGCAACGTGCGGTTGTCGGTTGTGTCCGGCAAGCCCGTGTCGTTCATCACCAAGTTGTATGAACCGCGCTATGTGCAGCGCCCCCTCGCGGAACTGGCGGAAAACCAGGCCGTCGCGCCGGTGGTGTATCAGGGGGCGATGTTGGATAGCGTGATGGGCAAAGTGGCCGCGCCCGCTCCGCAAGTGCCGCGGCTTGCCGCGCAGGAACGGGATGGCTTGGGCCGGATGGAACTTGCGACGAACATCGCGCCCTCGTCCTTTGGCTCCACGGCTGATGGCCGCCAGGCCGGGGAATTGTTCGAATACAGTTTTAGCTCCCCCGTGACCGTGAAGCAGGGTGAATCGGCGATGCTGCCGTTTCTGCAGCAGAAAATCGGCGCGCGGAAACTTCTGGTCTACGCGGAAAACTACGGTCTGCATCCGCGCGATGCGGCGGAGTTGACCAACAACACCGGCAAGACGCTGGATGGCGGCCCGGTCACTGTTTATGACGCTGGCGCCTACGCGGGCGAGGCGCTGGTGGAAACGCTGCCCATGGGCGACAAGCGCCTGATCAGCTATGGCGTCGATCTGGGCACGCGGATCACGACGGCCTTCGATTCCTCACAAGCGGTGGTGCGCGAGATCCACTTCCGGCGCGGTGTTCTCACCACGCGTGCGGCAATTCAGGAGACGAAAACCTACACGATCAAGAACGTCGATGCCAAGGCCAAGACGCTCATCATCGAACACGCCCAGCGTGCCGGTTACACCTTGCTGGATCGCAAGGCTTCGGAAACCACTGCCAACGCCTACCGCTTCGAGGTGAAACTGGCGGCCTCCGCGACAGAAACTTTCGCCGTGCGCGAAGAACGTGTCTTCGACCAGACGTTCCAGATCACGAGCCTCACGCCCGCTGTGCTCGCCAGCTACGTTCAGAATAGGGCGCTGAGCGAAGCCGCGCGCAATCAACTGAACCAGATCGCCGGCAAGAAGCGCGAGATCGCCGACAACGACGCGGCCATCCGCCGCGCGGAAGAAGAAGTCGCGAGCCTTGCCCAGGACCAGAGCCGTCTGCGCAGCAACATCGAGAGCCTGAATCGCGTCAGCGGCCAGCAGGATCAGGTCCAGCAATACGCGCGCCAACTGGCCGCCACGGAAACGCGCCTCGCGGGGTTGCGCGACACGCAGAGCGACCTGCGCAGGAAGAAGGCCACCCTCGACGGCGAACTCAATTCACTGATGGAGCGGATCGAGTTTTAGCGGGCAACTGGATTCCCTCGCCGTATTGCGCGAAATCCGGAATCGTCACGGGCAGCTTGCCGGTGATGGGAATTTCGCCCAGCAGCGCCTTGATCACGGAGACTTCCGAAGGCGTCACGGTGCTGAACGCCGCCACGTAGGCGGCTGCCTTCGGAAAGTTCCGCAGCAGGTAGGGATTGCCCAGTGTCACAAACGCCACCGGCGCCGGACCCTCGGTCAGTTTCTCAACGAATGGCGCCAGATTGCCATTCAGCGTGGGATTCGTCGTGAACGTCGCGAAGACAATCGCCGGGCACGTCCCGAGTTCGCCGGCGATGGCATCCAGCGCCGGGCTCGACATGCCGCCGTCGACAAACACGATGTTTGCGTGAGGGGCGCGCTTACGGTACTCCTCGGCCATGCGCTGTCCGAAGCTCGAAATGCGTATGCCGGAAGAAATTACGAAGCAGCTCTGATCGGGCGCTGCAAGCGGCAACACATTCCCTTCGTTGCGCACCAGCGTAATGGCGCGATCCGCGACACTCTGTGCGTGTTCAGCTTGCTCGGGCAACTCCAGGCTGTTGCTGACGGCATCGAGATCCACCAGTTTGGTCTTACTGTTGAGCCCCACGCGCATCTTGGCCTCCAACACGCGCAGTGCGCTTTGGTCAATGCGCTGGCGCGAGATCCGGCCTCTTGTCACAGCCGCCACTACGGCGCGGATGGCTTCCGCCGGGTCCGGCGGCATCAGCAAGACATCCGCACCCGCCTCGATGGCGCGCACGGACGCTTCTCCTGACCGGAACTGCTTGGCAAGCCCGGCCATGTCCATGGCGTCGGTGACGACCAAGCCCTGGAAGCCCAGGTCTTCGCGCAACAGTCCCGTCAACACGCGCGCGGAAACCGTCGCGGGAATGTCCTTGGGTTCGACGGACGGAACGGTCATGTGCGCGGTCATTACAGCATCCACTTTGTGTTCGATCGCGGTCCGGAACGGGGCCAGTTCTACTTGATCCATACGCTCACGGCTCGCTTCCAGGCGAGGCAGATCCAGATGGCTGTCCACATTCGTGTCGCCATGACCCGGAAAATGTTTGGCGGTCACCAGCACTGGATTTTTGGGGTCTGAGCGCGCGCCTTCGATGTATGCAGCCACGTGGCGGCCAACGGCCTCGGGGTTTTCTCCGTACGAACGAATGTTGATCACGGGATTATCCGGGTTGTTGTTGACGTCGCTGTCCGGCGTGAACAACCAATGAAATCCCATGGCGCGCGCTTCGCGGGCGGTCGCCTGGCCCAGGTAGCGGGACTCTTCGATGCTGCCGGCGGCTCCGTAGGCCATGCTGTGCGGGAAACGGGTTGTATCACTGATGCGCATGGAGGCGCCGCGTTCGAAGTCGCCGCCCACAATCAGCGGCACTTTCGCCAACCGCTGCATCTGGTTCAGGAACAGCGCCACCGCGTGCGGCTCCGCATTGCGGACCAGTCCGTACTGCACCCGGTTGTTAACGATGATGCCGCCGATGTGGAGGTCGCGAACCCAGCGGCGGAATTTCTCATAGTCCTTGGATTGCGCGCCGGGAACATCACCGTAGGCGACGCCGATCACCAACTGCGCCACGCGATCCTGAAGATTGAGCGAGCGCAGAAGATTCTGTGCCGCACGCTGCGCGGCGGTTGGTGCCGGCCTGGATTTTGCCGGCGCACGCTGCGCGAGGCAGGGCGCGGCAAGCGAAAGCGCTACGGCGAAGCCAAGAAACGTCCGCATCGCCCTTAGGATAACGTCATGCACTACCCGGAAGAGGGCAGGGATGCCGCGGCGATCTGTGCAATATCCAACAATTGCGGCGGAGCGCTCGACACCGCCGGCAGCGCGTCGCGGAGCATGGAACTGCAGAACGGGCAGGCGGCGCCCACGATGTCGGCGCCCGTGGCAACCAGTTCTTTCGCGCGGGCATGGCTCACGCGGTCTCCGCTTTCCTCGCCCAGGAACATCAGGCCGCCGCCGGCGCCACAGCAGAAGCTGCGTTCACGCGAACGCTCCGGATCCACCACTTCGCCAAAGTGCGCGAGCACTTGCCGCGGCTCATCGATCGTTCCCCGATAGCGGCTCAGATAGCAGGGGTCGTGGTACACAATCTTGCCGCCGTTCTGTTGCGGCAATTTGTCCTGATGCCGGGCCATGAATTCGCTATGGTGTTCGATCTCCGGCGCGAGTCCGAATTCGGCCCAGTCCTTGGAAATGGTGCGGACACAGTGCGGGCAGATCGAAACAATCTTGACGACCTTGGCCTGCTGCAACGCATCCAAGTTGTGTTCGGCCAGTTGCTGGAAAACCAGATCGTTGCCCAGCCGTCGCGCCGGGTCGCCTGTGCATTTCTCTTTTTTCAGGACGCCGAAGCTGGCGTCGAGGTAGGTCATGACACGCGCGAAAGAAGAGATAATTTCGCGGCCTTGTGGATCGTAGCTGCCCATGCATCCCAGCCACAAGCAGTATTCTTGCGTGCCGTCGAAGATCGGGAACTGCTGCTTCTGGATAAATGTGTCCCGCTCCAGCGAGCTGAAGCCGAGGGCGTTTCCGTTGCGTTCCAGCGCCAGGAACAGCTTCGTGCCATAGTCGTCCTCCCACTTGCCGGTGTTGACCGCTCCCCGCCGCAAGCCAACAATGATCGGCAAGTGCTCGATCCCCACCGGACATTGATATTCGCAGGCGCCGCAGGTGGTGCACTGGAATGCCGCGTCCTGGGAGATGTACTTGCCGAGGAGCGGCTCTTCCGAACGTGCGCCGAACTCATTCAAGTAACCACGCACGCCCAGCGCGATTTCCTTGGGATTGAGAATTTTGCCGGTGTTGGCGGCGGGACAGTGCTCCGTGCAGCGTCCGCATTCGACGCAGGAATATGCTTGCAGCGCCAGAAGCTGGGTTAGATCCTTGCCGGTGTCGAGGCCGAAGTCGTCATCGCCCGCGAGCGGTGGAATCCGCGAAAACTCGCCGCGCGACAGAAACACTGTGACCGGGCTCAAGATCAGGTGCAGGTGTTTCGTATGTGGGACCAACGGCAAGAAGAGGAGCAGAGCCAAGGTGTGCGCCCACCACAGGAGTTTGCTGTCCTCCAACCAGAGCGTCATCAGGTACGTGATCATCAATGTGAAAATCAACCCTGCGATGGCGCCCGATTCCATGGATACCCGTGATCCCAGCCAGCGCGGCCGGATCACAAAACGGCGGATGAATAAGCCCACGATTGAGACCGAAACGGCTACGCCAAAGAATCCGGCGAGAAGAAAATAAATGTTCCCGAACCAACTAGCACGGGAGAGGAACGGCAAGCCGATTCCCGCGGCCAGGTGATTCAGCGTGACCAGCGCGAAGGCGCCAAACCCCCAGAAGACGAACGCGTGAGCAAGCCCCGGCAAGGGGCGCTCGCGAATCACCTTGCTTTGCAGGAGGACTTCCGAAACAAAATCCCGCACGCGTTTTGCGACTGGCTGTAGGTGAAAATCGGTGTCCGGTTTCGCTTCGCGAATCTTTCTCACGACCTTGCCAAAGCGCCGCCAGAATCGCCAAATCGAAGCGGCAAGCAGGCCCACGAAGAGAATGGATTCCAGAGGAGACAAGACGGGCACTCATCAAAATGTAGCACCGAAAGGCCGTGCCGAAAGCTAGAATGTTACGAGATGGTACATCTCATTTCCGGGGCGGCGGGTTTCATTGGTTCGCATCTTTGTGACAGGCTCGTGGTTGACGGCGAGACCGTGATCGGGTTCGACAATCTGATCACCGGGTCGCGCCGCAATTTGGTCCAATTGGAAGGGCACACTCGCTTCCGCTTCGTCGAATTCGATGCCACGCAGTCCATTGTTTTCACCGAAAAGTTTGACCACGTCTGGCATTTGGCGTCCTTGGCGAGCCCCAAGGAGTACCTGGCCCATCCCATCGAGACGCTGGAATCCGGTTCCACGGCTACACGCAATATGCTGGAAATCTCCCGCCGCGATGGCGCGCGCTTTCTGCTGACCTCGACTTCGGAATGTTACGGCGATCCGCTGGAGCACCCGCAGGTGGAAACGTACTGGGGAAATGTGAATCCGGTGGGTCCGCGTTCCTGCTATGACGAAAGCAAGCGTTACGCGGAAGCTTTGACGATGGCGTACCACCGCTTCCACGGCGTGCGCACCAACATCGCGCGCATCTTTAACACGTACGGCCCGCGTATGGCCTTGAAGGATGGCCGCGTGGTTCCCGCGTTCCTGGACCAGGCGCTGCACGGCGAGCCGCTGACGATTTTCGGCGATGGCACCCAGACCCGCAGCTTTTGTTACGTCTCCGATCTGGTGGATGGCTTGGTGCGGCTGGCCTCCTCGGAGGAGCGCTATCCGGTCAACCTCGGTAACCCAGTTGAGCTAACCATTTTGCAATTCGCCGAAGCCATCCAGCGCCTGATGGATTCAAAGCTATCTCTTGTGACGGAACCGCTGCCGCAGGATGATCCGCGGAAACGCCGTCCTGATATTTCCAAGGCCAAGCGCGTGCTGGATTGGGAGCCGAAAGTGCCGCTCGAACAGGGGCTGCGGGAAACTCTTGCTTACTTCAAGTCGGTTGCAGCGGCCTGAAAGGGTCAAGCTCCCGCCAGCGCTTCCGACATTTGTCTTAACTTCTTTTGATAGGCTGCGTCGTCGACGCCGGCGGTCCAATCGATCACGCCCGCCACCACGACAAGAGACAGGCTTTGGGCCACGCCATTCTCTTGTACCGAGTAGGCGCCCGATAGGTGTTGCGTAGCCGCGCGCGACAGGCTCATGGCCGCGGTTGCCGGTATTTCGAGGATCGCCGCGAAGCTGTTCTCGTCCCAACGCCCGATCATGGCCTCTTTACCCAGCATTCCTCCCAGTCGCCGCACCAGCGATTGTTGACAGTTCTCGACGACCGCGCCCGAGTAACGTGCGTTGAGCTGTCGAAGATTGCGGATGCATACCAGCAAAAGGCAAAACGACCGGTTCGCGGTGGTGAGTTCCGCCACGCGCGCGTCCAGCTTTTCCCGGTTCCATGAGGCTGTGACTTGATCCACCTGACGCGCGTGGCGCTCCGTGTCCACTTGCTTCTGGAGTATGCGGATCTCATCGCGCATTTGCGCGACGGACACCTTGTGGCTGCTTTCCAGTACCTCAATGCTTTCGGAAATTGAAGCGGCGATATTCCGCATGCCGGTCCGGACCGTCTCCCAATCCGTCGCATGGGATAGCCCTTCCAAGCGGTTCACGGATTCTCTCACTCGTACTTCGTGGTCGGAATCGCTGGAGGCCACACTCTCGGCAAACAGATGCATAGCGTCGGTGGCGGCTTTGATGTCATCCCGTAATCGTGCCAACGCGTTGTTCGCCTTGTCGCGGTAATCCCGCAACTCGCCGCGGTAGCTAGCCTGGGTTGCCCGCCACGCTACTGGATTATCCGCCGCTACAACCTGGCGGCGCAGCGCCTGCAAGTGCTCGCGAAATTCGTCAGCGCCCCCCGGGTTAATTTCAATCGCATATTCGGCGGACGCATGAATCCCCAGGCCATACGACTCCGTAACGATGCGCAACGCCTCCTCCATACGGTCCAACTCATTGGTCATCGTGCGGATAGAGATCAAGAAGTAAGCCTCCGAACTGCCTCATCGGCGTTGCAGCGGCTGCTATGAGTGAAACCTCACGCCCGCGAAGCTGACGATACTGGCTTGGTCAATGTTCCACTGCTGGTAGTGCAAGAGTTTGCCGCGGGCCTGCGGCACGGCCTTGAGGAACGTATAAATAGGCGCGGACCCGCACCAGTTTAGATCGTCATGGCCTTCCTGGACCAGTTCCCAGAAGCCCCGCGCGTCACCGGATTCCATGCGTTCGATGCGGGCCCGGTCGCGCCGCTCCACGTCCGTCATCTCGCCCTCGCCCGCGACGGCCGTGATCTGGTCGCCGTAGCGGCGGCCCTTGTGCGCCATATCCACGCCGAGCACCCACGCCAGCCGGTTCTGTTCGCGGGCGGCGATATCGCCCAGGGTGCCGATGATGCGGCGGACGTCTTCCTCTTCTTCCGGCAGTCCTCCTTCGTAAATGCTCTTCGCGTAGGAACCGCACAGGATCGGCACAATCCGGATATTGGGCCCGAACAGGTGCTGCAAAAAGACGACCTGGAATTCGACGGAATGCTCGATGGCGTGGCAATAGTCTTCCACGGCCGCCGCGCTTCCCAAGCCGCGCTCAAGCTCATCGACCAGTCCGGTGTCGGTCATGGCATCGCCGTACGGCGTGAGGAACGGCTTCCGCGTCAACCCCAGCCGGGACGGCGGTCCGTAATGTGAAGTGCCCAGGATGACGAAAGTGCGGTCCGCATCGGCCGGCGATAGCGCCGAATACGCCGCCCGGTAGGCATCCACGCCGCCGAAAGGACTTACGTGCGGAGCGGCGATAGCCAACACCGGGCTTTCTTGCGAAGCCGTCTCCTTCGTGTTGCCCAAATAGCTCCCCAACGTTTCGCGCAATTCCGAGGCGTCTTCGGGATAGCCGCCTCCGGCGTGCGCCGGGACGCGAATCGGTGCGGCGGCAAAAGCGGTCTCGCAAAGAACGCGGCGCTCCATGTACGTTTCGTCTTCCAGAAAATGAGCCTGGCTCAGCGCCGTCGTGAGATGCGTTTCGATGTCGCCGGAATGGAGATCGCCCGTGATGCGGACCAGGTGGGCGCGCAGATCCAGCGCGCTGTGCCGGCCGTCGAAGAATTCCAGGCATTCAATCAGCGCGGGCGGGATCACCAGCGTCGTGTCGGAAAACTGGAGTGGATCGCGAATCAGCAATCCAGGCTGTTCTTCCAGAGGCGACGGGCCAAAATCCAGATTCATTCGCAGGCGGGGCAGCATGAGATGAACCACCAGCATACAACGCCCGCTGGAAACGGGCAGACTAGAATTAAAGGAACTCCGTGTCTCATCCAAATGGTTCACCTTTAGACGAGTACCGCGCGCGCGCCAACCGCTGGCAGGCCGAACTCACTTCGGCGGAACGGCTCTCCCACCAATTGGGAAACGCCCGCTTGGGCACCGGTCTGGCGGCCGTGGCCATCGCGGCAATGGCGATCGGCGCGGGATGGATCTCCCCCTGGTGGCTGCTCGCTCCGCTTGTGCTCTTCATTGCGTTAGCCGTGAAACACGATCGCGCCGATAAGACGCGGGAAAATGCGTTACGCGCCACCGCGTATTACCAGAGGGCGCTGGCTCGCGTGGAACACCATTGGATCGGCAAGGGGCATCCTGGAGAAGCTTTCCGCGATTCCCGCCATCTCTACGCCGACGATCTGGATGTCCTGGGCGCGGGCTCTCTGTTTGAGCTGCTCTCGACCGCGCGCACCGCCGCGGGGGAACGCGTACTCGCCGGATGGTTGCTGGCGCCCAGCGCACCTGCCGCGGCCAGGGAGCGGCAAGCTGCCGTTGCCGAGCTGCGTGGGCGTCTCGACCTGCGCGAAGAGATGGCGCTTATGGGCGAAGATATGCGCGCCGCGATTGACGATCAGGCCATGCGGAAGTGGGGTGAGCTGCCTCCCGTACGATTCTTCGGCGGAGCGCGTTGGGCGGCGCTCGCGCTGGCCTGCGCCGCCGCGGTCACTTTTGCGCTGTACTTCGCCCAAGTTTTGAGCGCGCGGCCGCTGCTGGCCGTACTGTTGGTGGAGTTGATGTTCGGAATGGCGGTCCGGCCGGGAGTGCAACGAGTCCTGGCCTCGGTGTCGACCCCGTCGCGCGAGTTGAAATTGTTGGGCCTGCTGCTGGCGCGCCTTGAGAAAGAGTCGTTCTCCTCGCCGCATTTGCGGCGTCTGACGCACGCGTTGGATCAACACGGCTTGACGGCTTCGGCCGAGATCCGGCGTCTGGAGCGTCTGGTTGACTACCTCGATTCCGCGCGCAACCAGTTCTTTCGCTTGCTCGCCGCGCCCCTGGTTTGGATCTCGCAATTCGCGATGGCGATCGAAGCCTGGCGGCAGCAGTGCGGCTCCCATATCGGGGAATGGATCGCGACTGTAGGCGAGTTCGAAGCGCTGTGCTGCCTGGCGTGTTTTGCTTATGAGCGTCCCGATGCCGTGTTCCCCGAATTAGCTGAGGCGGACAACGGCAAGCCGTTGTTCGAGGGGGAAAATGTCCGGCATCCGTTGATCGATCCGGCGCACGCGGTGGGGAACGACGTCAAGATTTCCGGTGCAGCCTGCTCGCTGTGGATCGTCAGCGGTTCGAATATGTCCGGCAAAAGTACCCTGTTGCGTGCCGTGGGCCTGAATACGGTGCTGGCTTGGGCGGGCGCGCCGGTCTGTTGCGCCCGCTTGCGCGTCTCGCCCCTCCGCATCGGCGCTTCCATCCGCGTGAATGATTCTTTGGCCGACAATAAATCGCGCTTTTACGCCGAGATCAGCCGCCTTCGCGATATCGTGGAACTGGCGCGTAGCGGCCAGGCGACACTATTCCTGCTCGATGAATTGCTGAGCGGAACCAACTCGCACGACCGCCGGATTGGGGCGGCGGCGGTGGTTCGCGGGTTAGTTGAGGGCGGAGCCATGGGTCTGGTGACCACGCATGATCTGGCGCTGGCAGAGATCACTGGTCCATTAGGAGACCGGGCGCGAAATGTTCATTTTGAAGACCACATCGAGAGCGGCGAGATCCGCTTCGACTATCATCTGCGGCCCGGCGTGGTCGAGCGCAGCAACGCGCTCGAACTGATGCGCGCAGTGGGTTTGGACGTATAGTCAAGGTCGTATAGTCAAGGTCGTATAGTCAACTAAGGAGTGCTCGCATGAAGAGAATGACCGATGCGGAAGTCGCCTCGAAGCTGGCCGGCATGGCGGACTGGAGTCTGCGCGACGGCAAGCTGCATCGCGAATACAAGTTCCCCGATTTCCGGCACGCCATCGAATTCATGATGGCCTCGGTTCCCGGTATCGACAAAATAAACCATCATCCGGAGTGGGCCAACGTCTACAACCGTGTCACCGTGGATCTGGTCACGCACGACGCCGGCGGCCTCACGTCGCGCGACTTCGAATTGGCCGCGTTGCTTGAAGAGGTGGCCCGCAGGGAGTTCGGAGTGGCATGAAGCTTTTCTGGGTAGCCCTCAGCCTGGTGGGCGCCGCGGCCGCGCAGGAGACATTCCCTGCTTCTACGGCGCTCGACTCGGTTGTGGACACCGCTGTCCGCGACGGGCTGATCCCCGGGGCAGTCCTGATCGTCGGTCATGAAGGCAAGATCGTGCATCGCAAGGCTTACGGCAGCCGCGCCCTGGTGCCCGTGCGTGAGGCCATGACGGTTGACACCATCTTCGATGTTGCATCGCTGACCAAAGTGACCGCCACCACGCCCGCGTTGATGAAACTGTTTGAGGAAGGCAAGCTCCGCATCAACGATCCCGTGACCGCATACCTTCCGGAGTTTCAGGGCGGGCACAGCGATATCACCGTTCGCGATCTGTTGACGCATTTCTCCGGTCTGCGTCCGGATCTCGATTTGCAGCCCGCCTGGAGCGGCTACGATACGGGCATTCGGCGGGCTCTACAGGAAAAATCAGTGTCTCCACCAGGCACGCGCTTCGTCTATAGCGATATCAACTTTGAACTGCTGGGAGAAATCGTGCGCCGCCTGAGCGGAAAGACACTGGATGTCTACGCTCGCGAGACGGTGTACGTGCCACTAGGAATGAATGAGACTGGTTTTCATCCGGCGGCTTCGCTGCGCCCGCGAATCGCGCCGACCGAGATGGACGCGGCCACGGGCCAGTCTCTGCGCGGTGTCGTGCACGATCCCACCGCGCGTTACATGGGCGGTATGGCGGGACATGCGGGACTGTTTTCCACTGCCGGCGATCTTGCCAAATACGCGCGGATGCTCGCCGATAACGGCGGAAAACTTTTCTCCGCGCCGACGGTGAAGAAATTCACGGCCCCGAACTCGCCGCCCGACCAGTCGATCTTGCGCGGCCTCGGCTGGGACATTGACTCCGGCTTTTCCGCTCCTCGCGGCGAATTGTTCCCCATCGGTTCTTTCGGGCACACGGGCTTCACCGGCACGTCCCTGTGGATTGATCCCGCTTCCAGTACGTACATTGTTCTGCTGACGAATTCGGTGCATCCCAAAGGCGGCAAGAATCTGAATCCGCTGCGCTCGAAAATTGCGACCGTGGTGGCCGCCGCGTTCGGTGCCGCGGTCAACCCCGCGAGCAGCGCGGGCGCGGCTTCTTATGAGATGCTTACCGCCGCCGGGGTGCGCCGCATGTCCGCGCCCAATCATCAGGTGCTGACCGGTCTCGACGTGTTGGCGGCGGAAAACTTCGCCACGCTGCGGGGAAAGCGGATTGGGCTGATCACCAATCACACGGGCCTGGATCGCAACGGCAGGCGAAATATTGACATGATGCGCGCGGCGGGCGTGCAACTCACGGCCCTGTTTTCGCCCGAACACGGGATCGCCGGCAAAGAGGATCGCCCCGATATTGCCGACGGAAATGACGCCGCGACCGGATTGCCTATCTGGAGCCTCTACGCGAACAGCCGCTACCGTTCCCCGCCCGCGATGGCGAGCGACGTGGACGCGCTGGTCTTCGACATTCAGGACGTGGGCGCGCGCTTCTACACCTATTCGTGCACGCTGCTCGCGGCCCTGGAGGAAGCGGCCAAAACCAAGAAGCCGTTTTACGTGCTGGACCGGCCCAATCCCGTGACCGGCGCGCACGTGGAAGGTCCCGTGCTCGACGCGGATCTTCATGGTTTTGTCGGATGCGCCGCTCTACCCGTGCGCCACGGACTTACCTTGGGCGAGATCGCGACGATGGAGAACGCAGGGCGCAAGTGGGGCGCCGATCTTCATGTGATCAAGATGAAGAACTGGCAGCGCGGAGACTGGTTCGACTCCACTGGTTTGGCATGGACCGATCCCTCGCCCAACATGCGCAGCCTGAACGCCGCGGCGCTCTACCCTGGCCTGGCATTGCTCGAAGCCGCGCCCAATTATTCCGTGGGGCGGGGAACGGATGCGCCCTTTGAGCAGATCGGCGCCGATTGGATCCGCGGTCCTGAGTTGGCGCAGTTCCTGAATAATTGGGTTCTGCCCGGCGTGCGCGTGTACGCCACACGCTTTCAGCCGGCGTCCGGGCCGTTCGCGGGGAAGACGATTGAAGGTGTGCGATTCGTCGTCGTGAACCGGGAACAGTTGGACGCCGTGCGCGTGGGCCTGGACGTCGCTTACGCCTTGCAGCGCCTGTATCCCGGCAAGATCAACTTCGAAGCTTGCCGCTTCCTGATCGGCAGCCGCGAGGTCGTGGAGGCCTTGAAATCCGGAGCAGTTCCCGGCCAAATCGAAGAACGCATCCGCCAGCAAGTGCAGGATTTTGAGGCACGCCGGGGACCGTTTCTACTCTATTGAGTTTGATTAAATTTGCCCGGCCCTGTTGCCTTGGCCCGCCGCATGACCGGACCCGAAGCGAACGCAGGCAAGTTGGCTGAGTTCGGCTTCGCGATTCCGCCCTCATCTGTTACCCTAGAAATTCGGGCTCCTGCAAGCCTGCAAGTTCTCATTCATTAGAGGTCAGTCATGTCCGGTCACTCCAAATGGGCGACGATTAAGCACAAGAAAGCGGCCACAGACGCCAAGCGCGGGAAAATCTTCACGCGCCTCATCAAGGAAATCATGATTGCCGCCCGCGGCGGCGGAGGCGATCCCGATTCCAACGCCCGCCTGCGCACCGCCGTTACCGCCGCCAAGGCCGTCAGTATGCCGGCGGAAAACATCAAGCGCGCCATTATGCGCGGCACCGGGGAACTGGAAGGCGGCCAAATCGACGAGATCATGTTCGAGGGTTACGGCCCCGGCGGCGCCGCCGTGCTGGTGAACGTTGCCACCGACAACCGCAACCGCACCGTCAGCGAAATCCGCCATACGTTTTCCAAGAATGGCGGAAACCTGGGCGAACAAGGCAGCGTTGCTTGGATGTTTGAGCGCAAGAGCCAGATCATCATCGACGCCGAGAAGGCCCCGGCCGAAGATGACTTGATGGCGCTGGTCCTCGACGCCGGCGCCGAGGATCTGCGCAACAACGATGGCAGTTGGGAAGTGATTTCCGCGCCGGAAAGCCACGTGCCGGTGCTCGAAACCATTCAGAAGGCTGGCATTCCCACGGAATCGGCGGAAATCGCCATGATTCCCAAGAACCTCATGAAGCTCGAAGGCAAGAACGCCAGCGGGATGCTGCGGCTGAGCGAAGCTTTGGAAGAGAACGAGGACGTGCAGAACGTGTACTCCAACTTCGATATCGACGAGAAGGAGCTGGAAGACCTGGCGTAAGCGAGTTGAGCCGCCGGGCGTCTCCCCATGCGCGTATTGGGCATCGACTGCGGGACCGAACGCACCGGCTGGGGCGTCGTGGAAAGCGACGGCCGCCGGCACTCGGTGCTGGCGCACGGCGTGATTAAACTCTCGCCTCGCGATCCCTTGCACGGCCGTCTCGCCGCGATCGCGTCTGGAATACGCTCCCTTCTGGCCTTGCACGCACCGGAGGCCGCCGCGGTCGAAGAGGTATTTTATTCCCGGAATGTCAAGACCGCGCTGAAGCTCGCCCACGTGCGCGGAGCGGTGCTGGCCGCCATCGCCGATGCGGGCGTGGCGCTCGGTGAATATTCGCCGCTTTCCGTGAAATCCAGCGTAGTCGGTTACGGTCGCGCGGAAAAAAGCCAGGTGCAATTGATGGTACGGACCCTGACCGGACAAACAGTGGACTCCGAGGATGCGGCGGATGCGATCGCGGTAGCGATTTGTCATGCGACTACGTGTAAGGCGCCGGCCGCGAGAGTGGCGATATGAGAACCGCGCTCCTATTGTTGGCCCCCCTTTTCGCCTCCGCGGCCGATATCCCGCGCATCTCGTTCAGCAAATCGTTTCCGGGTTCCACGCCGGCCTATTCCATGATCGCCGTTGACCGTAACGGCGACGCTTCCTACAACGAAAGCCAGGATCCCGACAACGCCGAAAAGCTCCAACTCGAACCCGCCGTCGTGAACCCGATGTTCGCGCTGGCCGATAAGCTGGATCACTTCAAGAAGCCGATTGAATCCGGCCTGAAAGTGGCGAACACGGGGATGAAGACCCTGCGCTGGGAAAATGGCGGCGAGAAATCGGAGACCAAGTACAATTACTCCACACTCGAAGAGGCCCGCGTCCTGGGCGATTACTTCGAGCGCATCGCCGAGTGCACCCGCGTGATGGTGGAATTGAAGCGCGCCATTCGCCACGACCGGCTGGGCGTGAATGCCGTGGTGAACAACGTCCAGGCGTTGTGGAACAATAAGCGCCTGGTGGCAACGCCGCAGTTTCTGACTCTGCTTGACCAGGTCGCCGGTAACGAAGCCTATGTCCACATGGCCCGTGAGCGCGCCGCCCAGATTGCCGACGCCATCCGCGCGGCAGCTTCTAAGTAGATCGCCCGGTCCGCCCGAGTTTTCCGCAACCGGTTCGGTCCATGAAAAATCCGCGCATTCGCTATTGCGTAGGCCGCCCGAAAATCAGCGCGTACATCAGCCGCCCGGGTTCGAAACTCAGAGCGCCCGCGGTGATTAAGCCGCCAAAATATGTACCTAGCATTGCCTGGCGATGACCCTTGATGTCGCCTTGCCGTATCCGCCATATTGCCGAGATCACCCCCCAAAGTGTGATGGGGATGAACACGTGAAACCACGTAAAGTGGCCAGGCCGGATGCTCCGCACGAACATCGCCGCGAACGAAGTGATCGTCATCAGGCTGAGGTAGATAAACCCCAGCGAGCGATGGTGCGGGCTCCCTTTCCGCGAAAAAAAGATTAGCCAGGTGCCCAGGAAAAATGCCGGCACGATGGTGGCGACGTGCAGTTGGATCGCAAACGGCGCTCGCGCCAAGAGTTCTATATGCATTTGATCGGCGTCTGTTCCGTGCCCTCGCCGGCACTCCATTTGGCCCGCGAGCGCGCCGCCCAGATCGCCGGTGCCATCCGCGCGGCGTCACCCAAGGAGAGGGGTAAGTCACGGCTTGGGTTGCAGGTGCTCGCGGTCCTTTTCGTTTTCATTGCAGTTCATCTCGAAAATGTCGGCATCGGCGATGATCTCGTGCGGGACCTTGATGGTGAACGGTTTGGTAAGAATCCGCGGATCGTCGAACGTCATCTCGACATCCAAATGCCCGAAGTCGCGGCGGCGGAACCGCTCGGTGAGCCGCAGGGCTTCGCTGCTCCGGTGGCCCATCGTGTCGAGCCGCGTTCTGCCGTTGAAGCCGGCCGTCTCCACTACAAACGTGTCGCGCTCCCAGTGCCCTATCGAATAGCCCAGGTATGCCGGCAGGTTCACTTCTTTTGGCAACACTCGTCCGTCGGTGAAAATCTGCCGGTGAAGATTATCCACCTCATACAAGATCATGGTGAGCCGCGGCGCCTGCACAATCTTGATTGGTTCGGAGAGCAAACCTGCCAGGGGGATGCCGAAGTCGCCCGCGCAAACGTTTGCGGGATTCCGTGGGCGCAGACGCAGCGCTTCGGCGGCCTCGGGCCGAAGCGGCGTTTCTTCCGGCTTGAAGTCCAGCAGGATGTTGAAGGCGTACTTGTGCTGGGTTCCGATCTCCATGCCCGGAGGCCCCAGCGTGATCTCAGCGTCCATGCGGTTGCCGAACAACCGCCGGATTTCGGCCACCGTCGTCGTCTCGTGCATCCATACGCCCGATAGATCCGGCTTGCCATCCGGCGCGCGCGGAGCCGGAGCCGTCAGGTTGGGCTTGCCGTCCTTCGTCCGCGGAATTCCCGGCGTCTTGAAATCCAGCCACTGCGCCTGCGCACCAGCCGCTAACAACAGCAAGAGAGCGAATCGCATGGCTGCCAGTTTAGCGCAATTCATTTGCGTCCATCCGCGTCCATTGGCGAACCAATTCGGCTCCACTACTGCTTCAAATGCGGGCGGTCTTTCTCGTTCTCGTTGCAGTTCATTTCGAAGATGTCCTGATCGGCCAGGAGCCCGTACGGCACCTTGATGGTGAACGGCCGTGTGTACACTTTGGGATCGTCAAAAGTTATTTCGATCCGGTTTACCGGCGGGCGCTCGCGGCGCGGGAGCCGACAAGTTTGGTTTGCCGTCTTTCGTGCGTGGAATTCCCGGTGTCTTGTAATCCAGCCACTGAGCGTGTGCGCCGGCCGTCAGCAGTAGCAAGACTGCGAATCGCATGGCCAATAGTTATCGCAGTGTGTCGTGCGACAATGACCAGTCAGGAGTCTGCATGAATCATTGGACGATTGTCTGTTTCGCTCTATTGTTTGCCGTCCCCGCCTTCGCCCAGCACACCTTCGGGCAAGCCGACATCGACGACGGAGCGCGCCTGTTCCGTGCCAACTGTGTGATCTGCCATGGCCCCGACGGCGACAAAGTCTCCGGCGTCGACCTGGGTCACGGCAAGTTCCGCCGCGCGACTACAAATGAAGACGTCGAAAACATCATCATCGGCGGCATCCCCGGCACCGCCATGCCGCCGCACAATTTCACCGAGCGCGAAGCCTTCACCATCGTCATCTACTTGCGCAAGATGGCCGAGCTCGCCTCCGATTCTGCCACCAATGGCGGCGACCCCGCGCGCGGCCAGGCCCTCTTCGAAGGCAAGGGCGGATGCACCGCCTGCCACAACATTCTTGGCAAAGGCTCGCGCACCGGTCCCAACCTCAGCGAGATCGGCCTGTTGCGCCGAGGAGCGGAAATCCAGCGCTCCATCGTCGATCCCGATGCCGAGATCCACCTGAGCAATCGCAGCGTGCGCGCCACCACCAAGGGCGGCGAGGAAATCAGCGGACGCCTGCTGAACTCCGACACCTTCAGCGTCCAAATCCTCGATTCCAAGGAGCGCCTGCGCACACTCCAGCGCGCCGATCTGCGCCAATACGCGATCGTCGAGAAGTCGCCGATGCCATCCTATAAAGACAAACTCAGCGCCGCCGAGCTCACCGACGTGGTCGCCTATCTCTCATCACTCAAGGGAGCCGAAGCCAAATGAGAACCCGCCACCTGATTCTTGCCGCGCTCCTCGGAGCGAGCTTCGCGCCCGCGCAGGTCACTTTCCAGCGCCTGCTCAATGCCGAAAAGGAGCCGCAGAACTGGCTGACCTACTCCGGCAATCTCCTGGGCCAGCGCTACAGCCCCCTCACGCAGATCACCGCCGCCAACGTGAAGAATCTCGAACTGCAGTGGGTGTATCAGGTGCGGTCGCTGGAAAAATTCGAGGCCACGCCGCTCGTCGTCGACGGAGTTATGTACACCGTGCAAGCGCCTAATGACGTGATTGCTCTTGACGCCGCCACGGGCCGCGTCTACTGGATTTATCAGTACATCCCCTCCAACGACGCCCGCCCCTGCTGCGGACGCATCAACCGCGGCCTCGCCATCCTCGGCGACACGCTCTACATGGGCACCATAGACGCGCATCTGATCGCCATTGACGCCAAGAGCGGCAAGCCCCTCTGGAATACTGTGGTTGGTAATCCCAAGGCCGGCTACGCGCTGACCCACGCGCCGCTCATCGTCAAAGACAAAGTCATCGTCGGCGTGGCCGGCGGCGAGTACGGTATCCGCGGCTACATCGCCGCCTACGACGCGCGCACGGGCAAGGAAGCCTGGAAGTTCTACACCGTCCCAGGACCCGGCGAGCCTGGCAACAACACCTGGGCTGGAGACACCTGGAAGACCGGCGGTGGCTCCGTGTGGGTGACTGGCTCCTACGACGCCGACACGAACCAGACCTATTGGGGCATCGGCAATCCCGGCCCCGACTGGAACGGCGACCTCCGCAAGGGCGACAACCTCTACACCGACTCCGTGGTCGCGCTCGACGCCGACACCGGCAAGCTCAAGTGGCACTTCCAATTCTCGCCGCACGACGAGTTCGATTACGACTCCGTGCAGGTCCCCGTGCTCGCCAACGTGGAGTGGCAGGGCCGCCCGCGCAAGATCATGTACTGGGCCAACCGCAACGGTTTCTACTACGCGCTCGACCGCACCACCGGCCAGTTCCTGCGCGGTGCGCCGTTCGCCAAAGTGACCTGGGCGACGGGACTCGACGACGCGGGCCGCCCCGTGCGCGCGCCTGGTTCCTATTCCACCGAGAAGGGTGTCGAAATTTATCCCGGCAACCAGGGCGCCACCAACTGGTATTCGCCGTCGTTCAGCCCGCGCACCGGCTGGTTCTACATTCCCACCTGGGACAACTACTCTTCGATCTTCGCGAAGCTGCCTGTCGAGTACGTGGAAGGCCGCAACTTCACCGCCGGCGCGCCGCAGTCCATCATCACCGGCGTGCGCCCCGGCCAGATTGTGACGCGCAAAGAGGAGGAAGGCTACGGGGCGATCCGCGCCATCGACCCCCGCACCGGCGAGAAGAAGTGGGACTTCAAGATGACCGACGTGACCGACAGCGGCGTGCTGACCACGGGGTCCGACCTGGTCTTCGCCGGCGGCCGCGAAGGCTACTTCTTCGCCCTCGACGCCCGCACCGGCAGCCTGCTGTGGCGCATGCCCCTCGGCGGCGTGGTCGCCTCCGGGCCCATTTCATACATGGTCAACGGCAAGCAGTACGTCTCCGTCAACGCCGGCAGCGGCATGTTCGTGTTCGCGTTGAAGCAGTAGGGGAAGAGCGACGTTACCTGGTAGTGTATCATTTTGAAGTTTTCAGGGAATATAGCATGTAGGGCAGCACTCGACGTTGCAACATTTACCACCCTTGCGCTTGCCAAGACGAGAGGGCATACTATTGGGCCTGAAATGAAGGCGCGTAGTAGCGCCCAATGACGGTTGATTTAGCAGCTAATATTGACAAAGGCCCGACAGTGTTTCTTCTCCTCCCAAGCTGGTTTCTCGTGGTTCTAGGTTTCCTGATCGTATTGTGCCTTCCCTTCTGGATCATCAGAGGAATCATTGAGGGTGCAAGGAGAAGTGCCCAGGAGGCGGAAGCCGCTAGGATGAAACAGGCTAAACTGGCTGGCGAGCTTAGACGGATGGTGCTCAAGGAAGAAGAGAAGATGCTCTTGAATGAGGTGAGGAAACATAGTGCTGCTCTAGCCCAGCCTTGGGACAATAGAGAGGGCATGTTCATCCACAACGACTTTCGAGCCTTGCCGGATGCGTATTGGGCTCATAACTTGTCGGATGCGTATTGGGCTCATAAGAAGTTGATCGAGAGGCCAGCAACGCGAATGTTCCGCGCGAACGAATTACGGCGCAAACTGCTTGCAATAGATGAAGGGTACTATTGGGGGTGCATTTGGACGAAATCCGTGGAGCGGGCTGACATTGAGCGCGACTCGCGAGTCATACGGCTGAACCTGGATGCATACGCTGATAAGACCGATTCAGAGTTCGAGGCAGATGTACTTGCGCTGATTGGGCAGTTAAATAGCGAGTACATTCTCGGATTGGTGAAGAAAGGCCTCGGCGAAACTCAGATCGTCTTGAAAATTAAATCCCACTCGGGAATTTACTCGCTAGGTGTTGTCCAGGCGAGCGCACTGAAAAACGCCGGTGTCTCAGACAGCATTGTCGCTGCGATGGCAAGGGCTTCCACTCTCGCCACCAATGATCCAGTGGTGAGCCGAACCTAAGACCCTACGGAGCTAAGGGCGAAGTTCAATGCTTTATGAGGAGCTTCGTCTGGGATTCCTTGCTTGAACGGCTACGCATGATAGGATTATGCCATGTCTTCCCAAGTACCGTCCATGCACAAGAAGGCCCAAGACGGCAAGGCACTGATCAAAGAAGCGATCATCGAACTTCTCAGTTCTCAACACGATGTGTGGTTTAAGAGAAGCCAGATCGAAGAAAAACTCGGCCTCGCATCAACGTATAAAGGTGACTCTAAAAACGATAGCTATGAAGGCGGCCTAGCTTCCATGCTACTCAGCGAACTCGAAAGAGCCAAGAAAATCCGGCGAGAAAAGGACATCGACGGCAATACGTGGCTCTACCGCTCAAACTGATACACTACCCGTTACCTCCCGGGGCGATAGAATGCAGACATGCCCGATGAATTCACCGCTGTGGTCGAGCAGGACGGTCTTTGGTACATCGCCTATTGCGAAGAAGTTCCTGGCGCGAATGGCCAAGGAAAAACGCGCGAAGAATGTCTAGCAAATCTACGTGAAGCAATCGCTCTGATCTCCTCCCGGATTCGAAAACAGGAAGTCTTGGACCTGCTGGATGAACCCTCATCCGGGTCGAAGACTGTGGACTGATTTGAAAGCCCCCAGACAAACGCCGATGAACGCACCAAGTGATCGGTGTCCATCTGCGTTTATCCGCGGGCCATTCTTTGCCGTGATGTAACTACGCCAGCGCTTTTCCGTACAGCGCCAGCAGACGGGTCCACGCCTTCTCGGCCATGGGCTCGTTGTAGACGCGCGAATCGGGCGGGCACCAGCCGTGCGCGGCGCCAGTGTACACTTCGATTTCCGCGGCGAGCATCGCATTGGAGAACGTTTCTTTCAGCACGTTCTTCTCATTGGGTGACTTCTCATCGTCATTGGCCGCAACCGCGATGAGGAACTGAGCCTTGGTCTTGGAAGCTTGCAAGTGCGGGCTGTTCGGCGCAGGCGTCACCAGTCCGCCGCCATGGAAGGAAGCGACGGCTCCGACGCGATCCGGCATCGCGGCCGACGTGCGGAACGCGATCGGGCCGCCCATGCAATAGCCCTGCGTGCCGATCTTCTTATTCTTGGCAACGGACGCCTGCTGATCCAGCCAGCCGATAAACGACTTCGCGTCGGCCATCTGAATCGTCTCGGTCAGACCCTGCGCCAGCGGAATCAGATCCGGGATCGGGGTCATGGCGCCGTTCGCCGCGACCGGGACTTTCTTCACGCGGTAGAACGGATTCACCACCAGCACCGAATAGCCCGACTCAGCCAGCCGCTTGGCCATTTGGCGCTTCGCCGGACGCAGCCCGAAGATGTCCGGCCACACCAGGACGCCCGGTGCCGTGCCGCTGGCGGGATGCACGAAGTAGCCTTCCGCGGTGCCCTCCGGCGTCTTGATCATGACGTCGGATTCGGTCACCGTGACCGCGTTCGCCACCTGCGGCAGCATCATGGCCACGCCGGCTCCCAGCATGACGCCGAATTGCTTGCGGGTCACCATGCCCTTCGCTTCAAACTCCAGCAGGTCTTTCTCAAAATGATCTTGATCGCACATAGTCGCTCCTTGTTAAGGATTAGTTTACCTCGACACGGTCTCCCGGTGGGTGACGTCATCCCTTCCGGTTCGCCTTGATAAACGCCCGCACATTCGCCACCACCTCATCCGTATTCGCCAGGATAATGTGATACGCGTCGCTGGTGATCACCAGCAGCCGGGAATTCGGAATCATCTTTTGATTCGCCGCCGCGGCGGGTACTGACACTTGCGCGTTGCGGTCGCTGGTGATGATCAGCGTCGGAGCCTGGATCTTCAGCAGCAGGCCTTCCAGATACTTGCTGTTCCGCCCCTCGGTGAGCATCTTGCGCATGGAACGCGATGGCTCGGGAACCGTCGCCCCGATCATCTTGTCGTAAAACGCGACCTGCTCTTTCGACGCCGCCGAGCCCAACCGTTTTGACTGATCCAGGATCTCGTCCGGGGATTGCCGTGCCGGCGCGTTCGTTTTCTCTTCCGGCGACAGCGGAGCCGTCGCCAGCACCAGTGTCTTGGTCCGTTGCGGATAACTCGCCGCGAACTGCACTCCTATCGACCCGCCGGTCTTGGCCGCCACCACGTGCGCGGATTCCACACCCATCTTGTCCAGGAATCCCGCCAGCGCGCCCGCGACGTTGGGCAAGGTGTACTGGAAGTTGGCGGGCATCGTCGAATGGCCGAAGCCCGGCATGTCCGGCATCAGCATGCGGAACTCGTTGCCCAGCTTGGGTACCCACCCGTACCACACCACTGCCGATTCGATATTGCCGTGAATCAACAGCATTGCCTCCGGCTTCTCCCACGGCGCCCCCAGCCACGCCTCGCGATACCCAATATCGAGCCCCGGCCCAACGTTTACCTGCGGACCGTTCTTGTTGTAGTATTCGTCTTGCGCCCAGGCGCTACCCGCGCTCACCCCGAGCGCGGCTGCTTGCAAGATACTCCTGCGGGTAATCGTGTTCGCCATGGGTGCCTCCTTCGGATCAATTCTACAGCCTCAGCCCGCCGCCAGTTCATAGAACATCGCCGTCTTTTCCCGCCGGAACGTCGCGAATCCCAGCCGCCCAAAGAACGATGTCTGGCTAGTGACGGCGAACAATTCGTGGACTCCGCGCTCTTTGGCTCGCCGGATGCAGCATTCCACCAGCTTTGACGCCACACCCAAGTCCTGAAAATCCGGATGCACGGCGAGGCTTCGCGCTTCCGCCAGTCTTTTCGAGTACACTTGCAGCGCGCAGCAGCCCACTAGCCGCCCGCCCGCCGATGCCACGAAGAACGATGTCACGCGCGGCAAATTCCGCTGGACCAGTTGCCCGGGGAACAGGCGGATTAAACCGCGGATCGCGGCCATATCGCCCGCCCTCGCCGGCCGGACCACAAAACGGCGTGTTTGATGGGACACGCTTCATCATCTCAAACAAAGTATTAAAATCGAAAGAACGCCCCACCAGCGGCGCCGCCGCAAGAGGTGAATCATGTCAAAGCATTCCGAGCCCACAAAAACGCCCGTCGTTGCCAGTAATATGACTCTCGGTGTCATCGGCGCCGGCGTCATGGGCCAGACCCTGATCCGCGGGATGATCTCCAGCGGCGTCATTGCAAAAGACCGGATTTGGGCCGGCGACAAACACTCCGCAGTGAGCGCCAAGGCCGCTGAAGCACTCGGCGTCCCCGTGGAAACCGATTTCCATCACCGCGTGCCGACGGCCGATGTGATCCTGATTTGCGTCAAGCCCGGCGACGCGCCCGTCGTACTCGGTACCCTGCGCAACGCGGGGCTGCGCCAAGACACTCTGCTCATCTCCATCCTGGCCGGCGTATCCACCGACCGTATCGAGTCGCTGCTGGGCACCAGGAACCCCGTGGTGCGCGCCATGCCCAACACTCCCGCCGTTGTCGGCGAAGGCATGACCGCGGTGTGCGCCGGTTCGAGCGCCTCGAATACCCACCGCGACCGCGCCCAGCGCATTTTTGAAGCCGTGGGTAAATGCCTGCCGGTGGACGAGATTCACTTCAACGCCGTCACGGCGCTCAGCGGTAGCGGACCCGGCTACCAATTTCTGATCATGGAAGCGCTGGCTGACGCCGGCGTGCGCGTGGGCCTGCCGCGAAGCCTTGCGCTGACGCTGGTCGCCCAGACGGCTTTGGGAGCCGCGCGCATGGTGCTCGACTCGGGGCGCCATCCCGCCGCGCTCCGCGATGACGTGACCACGCCCGCCGGCTGCACCATCGCCGGCCTGCTGATGCTCGAAGACGGGCGCATCCGCTCCGTGCTCGCGCGCGCCGTGGAGGAAGCCACCAAGACCGCCGCGCACCTGGGAGCCTCCACCGGCAAGATTTCCGAGAATCCCTCCAGCCATCGCGCCAGCTCGGGTAGCGACCACTAGGACGGAACCGCCGGAACGGAACTGAATGTCAGAAGCCAAATCCCGCACGCAGGCCGAAGAACTCATCTCCATTGAGGATCAGTGGGGCGCGCACAACTACCATCCTCTGGATGTCGTGGTCGAGCGCGCTTCCGGAGCCTGGGTCTACGATGTTGACGGCAAGAAATATCTGGATTGCCTGAGCGCCTACTCGGCGGTGAACCAGGGCCACTGCCATCCGAAAATCATCGCGGCGCTCAAGGAACAGGCCGAACGCGTCACGCTCACCTCGCGCGCCTTCCGCAACGATCAGCTTCCGCTGTTCGAAAGGGAACTCGCCCAGGCCTGCGGCATGGAGATGGTGCTGCCGATGAACACCGGTGCCGAGGCCGTCGAGACCGCCATCAAAGCTTCCCGCCGCTGGGGTTACACGCGCAAGGGCATCCCGCTCCATCAGGCCGAGATCATCGTTTGCGAAAACAATTTTCACGGGCGCACCACCACCATCACCGGCTTTTCTTCGGAGCCTCTGTACAAAGACGGCTTCGGTCCGTTCACGCCCGGCTTCATCACCATTCCATTCGGCGATGCCGAAGCGTTGGAGCGTGCCATCACCCCCAATACCTGCGCGTTCTTGTTTGAACCGATCCAGTGCGAAGCCGGCATCCTCATGCCTCCCGACGGCTTCCTCCGCGAGGCCGCCGGCATCTGCCGCCGCGAGCGCGTGCTCTTGGTCGCCGACGAAATCCAGACCGGCCTCGGCCGCGCCGGCCGCTTTCTTGCTTGCCACTGCGAAGACGTGCAGCCCGATGTGCTGATCCTGGGTAAGGCGCTTTCCGGTGGCGCGTATCCCGTATCGGCGGTGGTATCGAGCAAGGAGATCCTCGGCGTGTTCCGGCCCGGCAGCCACGGCAGCACCTACGGCGGAAATCCTCTGGCCTGCGCCGTGGCCCGCGCGGCGCTGCGCGTGATCGAGGACGAAAGATTGGCGGAACGCTCGGAGGAACTCGGATCGTGGCTGTTATATGAGCTGCGCAAGATCCAGCATCCGCACATCAAGGAAATCCGCGGCCGCGGCCTTCTACTCGGCATCGAACTATTGGGCCCCGCGCGCCCCTACTGCGAGCGCCTCAAGGACCTCGGCGTGCTCTGCAAGGAAACCCACGACTACGTCATCCGCCTGGCACCGCCACTGATCACTTCCCAGGAAGATCTCGCCTGGCTTGCCGCGCAACTGCGCGCGGCGTTTACGGCGTGAACGCCCGGTGTAGCGCATCTTTCAGTAACCTCCTGGACTTCATGCGCGAACAAGGATAGAATCACAGACGTTACTTCGGTTTGAAGCAAGTGCACGGCAGGGAGGGCCACATGTACATGACACTACTCGCATCCTGGGTCTTGGTGGCTAGCCTGCTGAGCCAGCAACCAGCCTCTTCCACCGCTGCCCCGGCGGCACTGAGTTACGAGTATTACAAGTCCAAGGTCGAACCCATTTTCCTGGCCAAGCGTCCGGCCCGCGCTCGCTGCGTGGTGTGCCACTCCCGGGCGGGCAATAATTCGGCGTTCCGTTTGCAGCCGCTGGCCGCCGGAAGCACGGGCTGGAGCGAAGCGGAAACGCGTAAGAATTTCGAATCGACCAAGGTGTTGGTGGTGCCCGGCAGCCCGGAGCGCAGCCGGCTGCTCACTCACCCCCTCGCCGAAGAGGCCGGCGGAGATTTTTTCCACACCGGAGGCAAGCAGTTTGAATCGCAGAACAGCGCCGAGTGGCAGACACTAAAAGGTTGGGTATTGGGACGTCCATAGCGGCCGCGTGCCGCCATAGATCCGAGATTTCGATCCAAAAGGAGTAACCCATGAAGAACGTACAAAAAGTTATCCGTGGTTTCGCCGTACTGGGCATCGCCGTGCTGTGCGCGTGGTCCCTGCACGCCGCGTCGAACAATGTCCGGGTCCTCCAGACCAATAGCGCTGGAGACAACATCCATATCATTGACCCCGCCACCAACAAAATCGTGGGCGAAATCAAAGGGATCGAGGTGAGCCACGGGGTCACGGCTTCTCCCGACGGCAGCCGCATCTGGGTGAGTGACGAGTCGCTGAATACCGTCGACGTGGTTGACGCGAAAACGCTGAAGGTTACCCAGCGCATTCCACTGAGCGGCAACCCCAACAACATCACCATCACGCCGGACGGAAAGAAAGTCTATGTCGCCATTATCCAGACGCCCGGCGCCGTGGACGTGATCGACACCGCGTCGCTGAAGAAAATCAAGACCATCCCGACCAAGGGTGGCATCCATAATTTGTATGCCACGCCGGACGGTAAGTTCGTGGCCGCGGGCTCGCCGCATGGCAAGAGACTCAACGTGATTGACACGCGGACCGACGAGATCGCTTGGGATGTGGACCTGGGCTTGGAAGTCCGGCCCATGACCTTCGCCACCAACCCGGACGGCTCCACCAAGTGGATCTTCGTGCAGTCCAAATTCAATGGCTTCGTGGTAGTGGATTTCGCTACGCACAAGGAAGTCCGCCGCATCAACAATCCGGACCTGCCGGCGGGGATGAAGACCGTCTCGGCGGGCGCCAATGAATCGCACGGCATCGCCGTTACCGCCGATGGCAAGACGCTGGTGGTCAATTCGCGCTTGAATAATTTTCTCTATTCGTACTCGCTGCCGGATTTGAAATTGTTGGGCAGCGCCTATCTGGGCGCGACGGGCGCCAAGGGCGCCGCCTGGCTGACCCTCACGCCGGACAGCAAGACCGCTTACGTGGCCATGGCCGTGACCAACAACGTCGCGGTCGTGGACATCAAAACCATGAAAGAAGTGATTTGCATCCCCGTCGGCTTCGTGCCGAAACGCAACGCCACGGCGATGCTGCCCTAGTTTGGCTGTGGAGCCAGGCTTCAGCCTGCGACGGGCGCTTCAGCGCCCACCGCGGGTTCCATCCATGCGGACGTAACCTCGGGGCGACGCCAGAAGAGCGTCAACTCTCTACGGCGTCTCGATCACCATGTAGCGGAACGGCTCCTCGATGTTGTGATACGAGTGGGGTGCGTCGGGAGGAACGATCAGCACATCGCCCTTGCTGACGCGATGCGACTCGCCTTTGCCCACCAGCACACCGCCGAACTCGTTCATCGTGCCGGCTTTCACGCTCTTGTCCGGAGTACCCGGCGTATTGACCGTCGCCGCCCCGCTCACCACCATCACCACCGCCGTCCACTCCTTGTGCGAGTGGATTTCACCGTTATCGGCCTTGCCGCGGCTGTTGGTTTTCACCGAATAGGTGGTTCCGCGCTTGTCCTTACGGGAAAACAGGTTCCCGGGGCTGTTGGAGGCCAAGGCTTTGGCAAACGACGCGTCCACCTTGTCATGACTGAAGTACGTGATGATCGGCGAAGCCGGATTCTGCTGCGCGGCGGTCTTGGCAATCCAGCCCGCGCTGAACGCAACCACGACCAGAGCAGTTAGTGCGATCTTGCGCATGTGTAACATACGGTCATACCTCTTACGCCGATCTCTTCTTGGACGGCACCGGCAGGCCGGGAACCTTGATGTTGACCGAGAACAACGTGCTCCGCGTGGTGAAGAACAGCGTTTTCCAATCGTCGCCGCCGAAAGCCACGTTGGTTGTCGCCGGATGCCCGTGCACGATGCGGCCCAGTTTCTTGCCCTTGGGATCGAGAATGTACAGGCCGCCGCCGCCGCCGCTGTAAACGTTGCCCGCGCTGTCCACTTTGAAGCCGTCCGGCACGCCCGGTTCGGGGCCGCCCAGATCGGCGAAGACGCGGCTGGTCTCCAGCGACACCATGCCGTTGGGCAGCATGTCGAACGCGCGAATGTGACGGCGCCGGGCATCGCCCACATACAGGATCTTCTCGTCCGGCGAAAAGGCGATGCCGTTGGGCCCGATCATGTCGGGAATGATCATCGATATGGAGCCGAGATCGGCCGACACGCGATACACTCCATGTTGCACCACGTCCCATTGCTCTTGCGCCAGCGGGCCGCCCGGGTCGGTGAAGTAAATCGTACCGTCCGATTTCACAATCACGTCGTTGGGCCGCAGCAGGCGCTTGCCTTGAAAACTGTTGGCGACGACGGTGATGCTGCCGTCCGCTTCGTAGCGCGCGACGCGCCGCGTCAAGTGCTCGGCCACCAGAATCCTGCCTTGCATGTCGCGCGTGGAGCCGTTGGCCTCGTTGCTCTTCTCCTGCGCCACCGTCGCACCCTGGGCGCCGGGGACGTACTTCATCCGCCGCGCGCGCTGAATGTCGCTGAACAGGAGATACTTCCCCTCGGCCATCCACACCGGGCCTTCCGCCGGGCCGATGTCACCGCCAAAGCCGCTGGCGAGTTCCCGGATCGGCTCGGAAGTGGTAATGATGTTGGCCAGCTCCGGCGCCATCTGCTCGATCTTCTTGGCACCCTGGGCGAACACGCCGGCTCCGGAGAGAGCCAGCCCACCCGCCGCTCCCGCCATTTTCATCACGTCCCGCCGGGAAAGTCTGTGAGATGCGCGCATTGATGGATCCTCCTTTTTCGTCACTGCTAGGTTAGAGGATAGTCGGAATCCGTTGGAGTTGCAATCGGACGACTGTCAGCGTGTAGACGGTCAGCGCGCGGGGTCCGCGGATTCGCGCTACTTACCCGCGTAATGCGCCGCGTCCTTCTCGTTCTCGCAGATGTATTCAATCACGTCGCCGTCCGCAATCAGATTGAAGTCAACCTTGAACGTCCATGGCTTGGTATACATCTTGGGATCATCCACCGTGCCTTCCATCTGCAAATGACCCGCCGTGAGCCGCTGGAATCGTTCTGTGATATGCAATTGATCGGAATGCGGCAAGCCCAGACCATCCAGCCACGATTCTTCGTTAAATCCCGTGGTTTCCACCTCGAACGTATCACCGGCCCATTTCCCCAGGGAGTAGCCATACCAGGCCGGATTCATCGTCGGCGGGAACTTGCGCCCGTCGGTGAAAATCTGCCGGAAATCCACCCACGTTTCATAAAGAATGAGAGTGACGCCCGGGGCCTGCACGAACTTGAACGGCGTGGGAGGAAGCATGGCGCCGGGAATGCCATGCGGCAGACAGCGCTCCGATGGCCGGCCGCCACCGTCACGCGCGGCGCGTTCCTTGTAGACCGCCGTAAACGCGGGCCGGAGCGGGATTTCCGCGCCCTTCGGCATCCACCATTGCAAGCTGAAGCCCAGCCCGGCGCTATTGGGCGGAGCGCTCTCGCCTTCGCGGCGGATCCACAGGCCGGTGAGATCCGGTTTGCCATCCGCTGTCCGCGGTGCTTTCCCCGTCAGGATGGGCTTGCCATCCGGGGTGCGCGGAAGGCGCGGATCCGGCTGTTTAAACCACTGCGCTGAAACGGGTAGGGAAATCAGGAACGCAAAAAGTGCCAAGCGCATGAATACTGGCCTCCAGTATTGAAGGTTACAACAACCTACGGCGGAAAGGAATCGGTAGTGCCCTAAACTGCGCGCGACAGCCCCGCTGCAATACGGAATCACTGACCGCATGGGGACATCGGCGGATTGTTGCTACTGGGGTTACTGATGCAGCCGGAACCCACGAATGACCACGAAAGCGCGATCGCAAAAATTATTGAGGCCAGATGCAAGCGTAACGATTGCTCCTACCAGGGGGGCTGCTGGAAGTCTCCAGCACTGTGGATTTCTCGATGTCTGAATCCGGCACCAAATATCTCGTCGCCCTCATGAAGAAGAACTGCCTCCAATCAGCGCGCTCTTAGGGCGCTCGCTTAGGAGTTTCCTGTCGCGCGTGCTCCTCTTGTGTGCGCGCGCTCTCTAAAGCTGGATTCGTATATCCGCGCCGCTCACGTCCACGCAGAACGAATAACCCTCGACACCCACAGGGCTTCCCACTTCCACCACCCTCGTCCGTCCTTGACTGGCGCTATCTTCAAGCCAAGCAGACCGGGTGCTCTCTGACGGAGTACCGGTTCACGACGGCTCAGGCATCCTAGGCAAGGCTTGGGCATCGTAAGGCCTCCCGCAAGGAGGAATTGGACGATTTCAGCCGACCGCTGCTGGCGAAACAGCAGCCGGACGCCGCCTTCCGATAGTGGCGGCAAGGGGCCCCGAAACATATCGCACCGCGACAGAAAAATAGGGACTGACTCCCTTTTCGCGATTGTCACCCGCCAATCCATCGCGATGGCTTCGCGCGAAAAGGGTTGTCTGTCCCATTTTTCCGCGGGCGCTCAGTGCGTCATCGCATAGACGACGTAGTTCGACACGATGCGGAACGCCATGCCCGCGAACTTTTCGTCATAGCGCGGCTCGTCCGCGTATTCCCACGCGTCGCCCAGATCCATGTTGTGGCAGATCGCCACCAGCAGGCGGCCTTTGTCGTCGTAAATGCCGCGCCATTTGGCTTCGTAGCCATCTCTTTCATACGTGCGGCCCGTGTACAGGTACTGTGCGCCAGGCACCTGAATACGGGTGTCCAAATCGTAAATCGAATGAAAAATCGAATCGCCGTCGGGGATGTCGATGATCTGGCGGTCCGGATACACCCTCTGCATGCTGGCCATGAAGATGTCCCATTCGCGCGTGCCGTGGAAGTCGTCGGTCATGAAAAACCCGCCGCGATCCAGATAATCGCGCATTTGTTTGATCTGGGAATCGCTCAGCTCCCAGCGCCCCACTTCCACCGCATATAGCCACGGAAAGTTGAACACATCGTCGGGATCGTCCAGGTCCACCGCCTGTTCCACGGAGCGCACGCTGACGCGCGTCAGCCGCCGCATCGCCTGCGCCACGTGCCGGTCCGCCGCCGTGTAATCCGTCGTCCAACTGGAGCGGCCCAGCTTCCACGAGTTCGCGAACCGCCCGTTGTAGCCGCCGCGAAAGGGAGGATACATCAGCCGCGCGAACACCCATTCGGCCTGCACGTTGAAATCCGGGGGCACTTCGATGTTGTCTTGTCCCGGATACTCGCGCCAAGGCTTCTGCCAGGCCAGTGCGCTACCCAGCGTTAGGAAGACGGCGCAGCTAGCCAGCAGGATTCTGGGGGTGGCCTTCACATCGCTATTATAGTGATGCGGCTACGCTGGTGCTGACGATGCTCAAGTCCACATCATTTCGACTGTTCTGCGCGGTGCTTCTCCTGTTCGCCGCAGCCCCACTGGCCTGGCCGTGGGGACGCGAGGGACACCGCATTGTCGCCCGCATCGCGGCCCGCAACCTGAAGCCGGAAGCGCGCAGGAAACTCGCGGCAATTCTGGGGACAAACGACGCCGGCCTGGAGAACGCCATGGCCGCCGCCTCCACCTGGCCCGACGAAATCAATAAGTCCAAGACCGGAACATTTTATTGGCATTTTGTGGATGTTCCGGTGAATGAGCCGTTCGCGCTGGGGACCCTGTGCGCCAAGCACGAATGCATCATCGATCGCATTGAGGAAATGGCGGATCGCCTGCGTACGAATAGGACCGGCTTGACGCTGGCCGCTCCGCCCGAACCGCCGCGCCCGTCCAAGTCGCGGGAGGCCGCCTTCCTGATTCACTTCGTGGGTGACATCCATCAACCCTTGCACGGCTCCGACAACAGCGACCAGGGAGGGAATTGCGAACACCTCCAGCCGCCCCTGCAGCATGCGGATGGCACCAAGACCAACGTATTGCACGGCGTCTGGGATGTGGATCAAGTGCTCACCGTCATGAAAGTTCTCGGAACAGAAGAGGCGGTGACCGCGGCGCTGTTTCAACAATTCAAGAAAGGCACGAGCGTCCCGCAAGGCACGGCGCTTGATTGGACCCGCGAATCGCACCAGCTCGCGCGCGAGTACATTTACGAGAAGCTCCGGATTCCCAAGTACGACGCTCCGTTTGGGCAGTGCGCCACCCACGTCGCGAACCTGGCCATCGAGCAGGACTATCTCGACAGCAACGAGAAGCTGGTCGAACAACAGTTGCTGCGCGCCGGCATCCGGCTGTCGAATGTCTTCAATGATATCTGCGCGGGCAACGGCTGCCGCATAAAAAATGGCTCGCGAATGGACGCAAATAGACGCAAATAGGAAACCCGGATTTGCGTGGTGCGCGCCCTTGGCGGCGGATTGTTCTCGGCCACAAGAATTAACGTCCATTCGCGAGTCAATCTTCCTCTACGCGAGCCTGAAACGATGATAGACTCGGGTCTATGCGGACCTTTACGCTCGCTCTGCTGGGACTGCTCGCCACGTCATCCGCGTTTGCGGCGACCACGTTCAGTAAAGACGTTGCCCCCATCCTTTACAAGAACTGCGTGGCGTGCCACCGCCCCGGCGAGATGGCCCCGATGTCGCTGCTGGATTACAAGTCCGCGCGCCCCTGGGCCAAGGCCATGCAGACCGCCGTCGCGTCGCGCAAGATGCCGCCCTGGTTCGCCGATCCGCGCTACGGCCATTTTCAGAACGACGCGCGCCTGAAAGATTCCGACATCGAAACCATCAAGGCCTGGGTCGCGGGCGGCGCTCTCGAAGGTGATCGGAAAGATCTGCCGCCGCAGCCCAAATTCGTCGAAGGCTGGAGCCTGGGCGAGCCGGACGCCGTGATCGATATCGGTGAAGACTTTACCGTTCCCGCCGCCCGCGACGTATATAAGGACTTCGTGGTCCAGTCCAATCTCAAGGAAGGCCGCTGGGTTCGCGCCGCGCAGATTCTACCTGGAAACCGCAGAGCAGTTCATCACGTCCACTTCAGCCTGATCGAAAAAGAAGCCGGACCGGAGGCGGCGATCAAGACCGATGCCACGCACGGTGTCGGCAGGCGCGCCCTGGAGGCCTCGCATTTCGAGACGGTGAACGGTTTGTCGCGCGTGAAGGACTCGGCTCCCGTCGTCGATAACGCTTGCGCGGGCGATGGCGGCATCGCGAATCTGAGCGGTTTCGATGAAGGTTCGATGGCCACCATGCTGCCCGGCAAAGGCCCTGATGTGTACGACTTATTCGGCGACGGCAGCGTGGCCAAGTACGTCCCGGCGGGTTCCAAAGTACGCTTCCAGATCCATTACGCCAACAACAAGGATTCGCTGACGGATCGCACGCGGATCGGGCTCTACTTTGCGTCACGGCCCCCGGAAAGGCCCCTGAAACGCGTCGACATGCGCAATCGCTACTTCCTGATCCCGGCCGGCGCGGCCAACCATGAAGTGAAGCGCTGCTACCAACTGGAAAGCGATAAACTATTGCTCGCGATTACGCCGCACGCGCATTACCGCGGCAAAGACGCTCTTTATGAACTGGTGCACGCCGATGGCCGCCGCGACGTTCTTCTCTCGGTTCCGAACTACGATTTCAACTGGCAGTTGCAGTACAAGCTGAAGGACCCCGTCCTGATGGAAAAAGGCAGCCACATTGAAGCGACCTTCCACTTCGACAACAGCGCCAACAACCGGGCCAACCCGGATTCCAGTAAAGCCATTCGCTGGGGCGACCGCAGCGAAGACGAAATGATGGTCACCTGGACCGAAACCCTGGACGCCAAACCGCAAACGGCGGCCGTGGGGAACTAGCGGGCCTTCCCGGAGAAATTGCTAGTGACTGCGTCGCTGCGCGCATGACAGCCAGCCAATACCACGTTGGCTGTCCGAACAAGCGATAATAGTTGAAGCCTGAGGTGGCACCGGGGGCATCGAAACTTTACAGGCGCCTGTAAGCCCCTCACTCCCCAATCTATGTTTTTGCTGAAGCCCTGCCCGAAGCTTCCCATGTTGTGCCTGACCCTTGTTCTCGTCGTTACGGCGGCACTTTCCGGCGGTCCGGAAGCGCGCGGCCAGGCTGCGGCGCCGGCGCCTCCGCCAACTCCGGTTCTGGTTACGGAAGTTCGTACCGCCGATGTGCCCCTGTTTTCCGAATATCCGGCGCAGACCTACGCGCGGGATACCGTGGAAGTGCGCGGCCGCGTCAGCGGCTACGTGGAACAGTGGTTGTTCAAGCCCGGCCAGGAAGTGCGCGCCGGGGACGTGCTGTACGTCTTGGACGCGCGTCCCTACGAAGCCGCGCTCACGCAAGCCAAGGGGAACCTGGCGCAGGGCGAAGCCGAGCTTGAATTCGCGCAAAAGCAGGTAGCGGTATTGCAGGCCGAAGCGGGCCTCGCCGTGGCGCAAGCCAACATGCTCAGGGCCCAGCAGGACGTCGAGCGTCTCGCTCCGCTGGTCAAACAGGACGCCGCTCCCAAGCAGGATCTGGAAACGGCGCAGGCCGTGCTCGACGCCGCGAAGGCGAACGTGCGCGCGGGCCAGGCCAATCTCGATCAAGCACGGCTTTCCACGCGGACGCAGATCGCCTCGACGCAGGGCAAGGTGGAAGCGCTGCGCGGCGCCGTGCGCGCGAATGAACTCAATCTGGAATACGCCACCATCAAGGCCCCCATCGCCGGACTCATCGGCGACACTCTGGTGCCCGTGGGCGGACTGGTCAACGCCACCGCGCCGCAACCTCTGACGACGATTGTGCCTGTCGATCCCATGTGGGTCCGCTTCAAAGTCACGGAGTCGGAATACCTGACGTTCAAGAAGCGCGGAAACCTGACGCAGTCTTCGCTAACCCTGATTTTGGCCGATGGCACGCAATTCCCATCCCGGGGCCGCGTCGAGAATACGGTCAACGAAGTGGATTCGAAAACCGGCACGCTGGAGTTGCAGGCGCGCTTTCCCAATCCGCGGCGTTTCCTGCTGCCCGGTCAGTTCGGCCGCGTGCGGATTGAAACTGATGTGCGGAAGGGCGCCCTGTTGATTCCGCAAAGAGCTGTCCAGCAATTGCAAAACATGCAGACCGTGCTGCGGGTGGGATCGGGCAATAAGGTCGAAACGGCCGTGGTCACCATTCGTGAGCGGGCTGGAGACAACGTGATCGTGGATACCGGCCTCAAAGCGGGCGACCGCGTCATCGTCGAGGGCCAGCTTAAGGTGCGGCCGGGCATGGCCGTTGCGCCCTCGGCCTACCAGGCCGCAGTCTCCGTACCCGGTCCGGCCTCCGGCCCCGCGCAAGGCCGGGCCGCAAGCCCCACGCCGAAAAAGTAACAACGGATCTATGGCGCGATTTTTTATTGACCGGCCCGTTTTCGCGATGGTGATCGCGATCGTCATTATCATTTTGGGCAGCGTGGCGATCCCCACTTTGCCCGTTGCCAATTTTCCCGAAGTCGTCCCGCCCACCGTGCAGATCACGGCTTTCTATTTGGGCGGCAATGCCCTGGATCTGGAAAAGACCGTGGCGCAGCCCATCGAAGAGCAGCTTTCCGGCCTGGACGGCATGCTCTATTTTCAGTCGGGCAGCGCGAACAACGGCGCCATCACCATCACGGTTACTTTCAAGTTGGGAACGAATCCGGATATAGCGGCGGTGCAGACGCAGAATAAGGTGAATCTCGCGCTGCCTCGCCTGCCTCCGGAAGTGCAGCGGCAGGGCGTGGTGGTGAAGAAAGTATCCACGGCGTTCCTGATGGCGGTTGGTTTGATCTCACCGGATAGCCGCTATGACGCGCTCTTTCTGAGTAACTACGCGCAGCTCAATTTGCTGAATCAAATCGGCGCCATTCAAGGCGTCGGCGACACGCGATTGACCTCGCAGCTCATCTATTCGATGCGGGTCTGGGTGGACCCCGACAAGATGGCCAAGTTGGGCCTTACCGCCACGGACGTGAGCAGCGCCATCGCCGCGCAGAATCGCCAGAACCCGGCAGGATCCTTGGGGCAGGCGCCGGCGCCTCCGGGAACGGATTTCCAGTATGCGATGACCGCCCCCGGCCGCCTTATCGATCCGAACCAGTTTGGCGATATCGTCTTGCGAGCGCAGCCCGATGCCTCCCTGCTGCGCATTCGGGATATCGGGAGAGTGGAATTGGGGGCTCAAAACTATACGGGCTTCAGCCGGTTGGACGGACGCCCCTTCGGCGGCATGGTCTCATTTCTGTCGCCAGGCGCCAATGCCGTGGAGACGGCCGACAAGATTCGCGCCTTCATGGAAGAGGCGAAAAAGAGTTTTCCTCCCGGGCTGGATTACGTCATCTCCTACGATTCGACCATGTTCGTACGCGCCGCGATCAAGGACGTCGTGGTGACGCTGTTGGAAGCGATCGGCCTGGTGATCCTGGTTGTGTTCTTGTTCCTGCAGGATTGGCGCGCCACGTTAATTCCGCTCTTGACCGTCCCCGTCGCCGTGATCGGTACGTTCGCGTTGTTTCCGCTGCTAGGATTCAGCATCAACATCACGAGCATGTTCGGGCTGGTGCTGGCGATCGGAATCGTCGTCGATGACGCCATCGTCGTGGTGGAGGCTGTGCAGCGCCAGCTCGATGAAGGATACTCCCCGCGGGATGCGACCTTCCGCGCCATGGAGCAGGTGTCCTCGCCGGTGGTCGCGATTGCGTTTATTCTGGCGGCGGTGTTTATCCCGGTGGCGTTCATGGGCGGGATCACCGGCCAGATCTACCGCCAGTTCGCGCTGACGATCGCGGCCTCGGTCCTGTTATCCGCCTTCAGCGCGCTTTCGCTGAGCCCCGCGCTCAGCGCGCTGCTGCTGCGGCCGCGCCGCGAATCCCGCGGGCCTCTGGCGTGGTTCTTCCGCTACTTCAACCGGGCCTTTGGATGGGCCACCCGGCGCTACCTGGCTGGTGTCACATTTCTGATGCGCCGGGCCGTGCTCGCGATGTTGCTTCTGGGCTGCTTCTGGTTTGGCGCGGGCTGGTTATTCAAGAGACTGCCCGCCGGATTCCTTCCCGAGGAAGACCAAGGCGCATTTTTCGTATCCGTGCGGCTGCCTGATGCCGCCTCCATGGAGCGGACGCGCGCGGCGGTGGCCAAGGTGGAGAACGTCATTGCCCAGATCCCTGGAGTCAGCCACTCCTTCGTACTGGGCGGCACGGACGTCGCCACGCAGACCAGCGGCCCCAATGTGTCCACCGTCATTGTGACGTTCAAGCCCTGGGATGAACGCAAGGCGGAAAACCAGCAACTCGCCGCGATGCTGGGTCAGGTCCGGCGCGGTCTTGCCCAGATTCCCGAGGCGTTCAGCTTTGCCTTTGGGCTGCCGCCCATTCTCGGCTTGAGCATCACCGGCGGCTACCAGATGATGCTGGAAGATCGCACGGGTGGAAGCTTGCAGCAACTGAGCGAGGTGGCCGACGGACTGGTGGACGCCGCCCGCCGGCGGCCGGAGCTCGCCAACGTGATCGGCACGTTCCGGGGTAACGTTCCCTCTTACGCCATCGACATGGACGTGGATAAATTGCAGACATTGGGCGTGCCGGTCACGGATGCCTACAATGCGCTCCAAACTTATCTGGGCGGCTTGTATGTGAACGACTTCAACCAATTCAGCCACACCTGGCAGGTGCTGATCCAAGCGGAACCGGAATTCCGCGACAGTCCCGCCGATCTCAACCGCTTCTACCTGCGAGGAACAGGCGGCGGCATGATCCCGCTGGGCACGGTGGCTTCCGTGCATCCCTCCGCCGGTCCGGACGTAGTCTACCGTTACAATCGATATCCCTCGATTCAGATCCTCGGTGGCCCTGCGCAGGGCGTCAGCACGGGCACTGCCATTAACGTAATGGAGAAAGTCGCCACGGATACGCTTCCTCCCGGCTACAGCTTTGAATGGACGGGAACCACCTATCAACAGAAACAATCGCAGGGCAACGAAGGGACTATTTTCGGATTCGCCGCGATCGTTGTGTTTCTGTGTTTGGCCGCTCTCTATGAAAGCTGGACCATCCCGTTCGCGGTTCTGCTGGCCTTGCCGTTGGGTATTTTCGGCGCGCTGCTGGCCGCCTACCTGCGGTCCTACCCGTACGATATCTACGTGCAGATCGGCATCGTCACTCTGATCGGATTGGCCGCGAAAAACGCCATTCTGATCGTCGAATTCGCGCGCGAAAGCCATGAAAGAGACGGGATGTCCGTGCGCGAAGCGGCATTGCACGCCGCCCAGCTGCGGTTGCGTCCGATTCTGATGACCTCGTTCGCCTTTATCCTGGGCGTGGTGCCGCTGGTTGTCGCCACGGGGGCCAGTTCGGCGTCCCGCCGGACGCTGGGCACGGCCGTGTTCGGCGGCATGAACGCCGCGACGCTTTTGGCGGTATTTTTCGTGCCGGTGCAATTCTTTGTTGTCGCCAGTCTGGCCGATCGCGCCAAGCGGCGCACGCCGCGCGAAACCCCCCTGGGGGTTGTGAACAAGTGAGACGCCGTGCACAAATGAGAGCGCGCGTGTTCTTCCTGGCCGGCTTCACCGGACTCCTTGCCGGCTGCATGGTGGGACCGAATTACAAGCGGCCTTCCGTGCCGGCTCCCAGTCAATTCCGGGGCGGCCCCGCCCATCCCGCGCCCGCATCCATTGCCGAAACCAAAGCCGCCGATTTGTTCGCCGACGATACTCTCAGGCAGTTGATCGCCGGGGCGCTGGGGAACAATTTCGATCTCCGCATCGCCGCCGAGCGCGTGGAGCAGGCGCGAGCCGCGTACGGCATCGCGCGCGCGAACCTTCTGCCCACTCTGGCCCTGCAAGCTCAATTCACCGGGGCCCGCGGTTCCTCGGTGGGAGCCGCCAGATTTCTTCCGCGTGGCACCAATATCGCCACCAGCTATACGCAGGGCGGTCTGCTGTTTGCCTGGGAGCTCGATTTATGGGGACGCATCCGCCGGCAAAACGAAGCCGCCCGCGCCCGCTATCTGGCAACCGAGGAAGTCCGCCACGGCGTGATGCTGTCGCTCGCCTCGGAGGTGATGGACACATACTTCGGTCTGCGCGAACAGGATCTCGAACTGGAGATCAGCCGCAAGACCGGCATGCTCGCCGCCGATAGCCTGCGTCTGGTGCGGGTACGCCACGACCGCGGAGCGGCCACCGCGCTCGACGTGCATCAGGCGGAACAGCTCCTCTATATTTCCACGTCCCAAGTGGCTCGTGCCCGGCGCCAGATCGGATTGGCCGAGGATGCTCTCAGCATGCTGATGGGCAACGTGCCGGGCGAGATTCCTCGCGGCAAGACGTTGGAAGAGATTGCGCTGCCTCCGGAAATTCCCGCCGGGCTGCCATCCTCTTTACTGGAACGCCGTCCGGATATCCGCCGCTCAGAAGACGATCTGATCGCGGCGAATGCGGAAATCGGCGCGGCTCGCGCCTTGCTGTTTCCTACAGTCTCGCTCACCGGTCTCTACGGAGCGCAGGCCCGCGGCCTTTCCAATCTCATCAGCGGCCCGGCGCGCCTGCAAAACTTCGGCCCCTCCGCTCTGCTTCCGATTTTCCACGCCGGATTGCGCTCCGGTATCCGGCTGACGGAGGCGCAACAGCGGGAGGCCTTGCTCTCCTATCAGAAGACGATTTACGAGGCGCTACGCGAAGCCTCCGATGCGCTCATCGCCCATGACCAAACGCGCGAGCAGCGCCTGGAGCAGGAGAAACTGGTGGTTGCGCTCGCGGAGACCGTCCGGCTCTCCACTCTGCGCTATCAAGGCGGCCTGGACAGCTATCTGCAGGTTTTGGATGCTCAGCGGAATTTGTTCACCGGCCAGTTGAATCTCGCGCAACTCCGGCTACTGGAAATCGAGTCGATTGTCCAGATCTACCGGGCGCTGGGCGGCGGCTGGCAGTAGCTCAACAGTCTATCTCGGCGTCAGCTTCAGCAGCTTGCTCTTGGCCGGCGTGCCGTAGGAAACCGACGACGCGCCGCTGTCGGTCAGGACGTAGACCGCGCCATCCGGCCCCACGCGCACGTCACGAATGCGGGCGTGGAGATCGGTCAACAGCGCTTCTTCCTCCACCACTTTGTCGTTCACGATCTTGAGCCGCGACAGCAGACTGCCGCGCAGGCCGCCGACGAACACGCTGCCCTGCCATTGCGGAAACAGGTTGCCGGTGTAGAACGCCAGTCCAGAAGGCGCGATCACTGGGTCCCAGTAATAGACTGGCTCTTGCATGCCTTCCCTGTGCGTGATACCTTCGCCGATGGGCGTGCCCGGATAGTCAATGCCGTGTGCAACCACAGGCCAGCCGTAGTTCTTGCCCTTCTCGATAATGTTCAACTCATCGCCGCCGCGCGGGCCGTGCTCGTTCTCCCACAGCTTGCCGGTCCTGGGGTCCACACCGAGACCTTCCGGACTGCGGATGCCGTACGCCCAGATCTCGGGCAAAATGCCCGGCTTGCCGAGGAATGGATTATCCGGCGCGGGCGCGCCATCCTGAGTGATGTGCAATACCTTGCCCAGATGGTTGCTCAAATCTTGCGCCACACCCCAGGGCGGGGAATCCGAACGGTCGCCGGTGGTGACAAACAGAGTTCCATCGGGAGCGACGACGATGCGGCCGCCGGTTTTGCCGCCCAGGCGCTTGGAAGGCATGTTGGGCAGCGCGCGGAAGATGACCTTGGCGTCGCGCACCGCGAACTCGGCTTCGTCGAGCTTGCCCTTGGCGACATACGTATTGCTGTTGGTGTTGTTGACGTAATCGTAGAGAGTGAAAAAGATCTGGTGATTAGTGGCGTAGTTCGGATCCGGCACCACGTCCAGCAGACCGATATCCTTCGCGCCCGGCGACATCAGCTCCGCAACGCCGCTGAGCGGCTTCGAGAGCGCACCGTTCTTATCGAGAATATGGATGCTGCCGGGCAGTCGTTCGGTCAACAGCATATTGCCGCTGGGCAGGAAAGCGATGCTCCACGGCGCGGGCAGGTTATCGACCAGAGTTGTCACTTTATAGGGGGCCGTCGTGCGCGACGGCGCTCGGGTCTGTTGGGGAAACGCCGGCTGATTGTCCTTCTTTTCCGGAGGGCGGCTTTCAATCGGCTGCCCGTCAGGCTTGGCGGCGAAAGTTGCCCCGCCCGATGCTGGCGTTACTTGCGTTTGTGACTTGCCGCACGAAGAACCCGTGCCCTGAATGGTAGTGACATTGATTCGGTTGCCGCCGGGATTCTTGATAAACAGACCCTTGATCTCGACGCGGGCGCCTTTGAGCGGGTCTCCCTTATATACACTCATCAACTCGTACATCTGAGTGCCTTGTGGTTTGGCATCCCAAACCTTCAATTCCGCGGCTGCGGATTCCGCCGGATTCTTCGTCCGCACCGGGTTGGTGGCCTTGCTGAGCATCCAGATGTTTTGCGGCGTTTGTTCCAGGCAACCCACCACATCGATCAACGAACCGGTGGGCACTTCCTGCGGCCCTTCCCTTCCTTGCACCTGAACCCTCTCAATCGAATCCGCCGTCAGTTCCACTGAGCCCTTGGGAAAGCCGTTATAGCTGAGGACGTAGGCCGTAATATCGAGATACTGGTCGTTGGTCAGGCTGCCGGGAACATCGCGCGGCATGGTGGTGCGGATGGTCTTATAGAAAGCACCCAGACTGGTTTCCCGCCATTGCGTCATGAAGTGGTCGCCTTTGAGGATCGCCTGGTAGCCGCCCAGATCCTCTCCATGGCACGTAGCACAACTGCGCGAGTAAGTGGCTTTGCCGCGCTCGGCCTGCGCGGGCGAATACACACCGTCCCAAACGGTCTTGCCAGCGCTTTGCGCTAGCGCGGTTCCGCAGGCGATTCCCAAGGCGAATAGCAGTACGAATGGCAGTATTGTTTTCCCCGATAAACGCATACCCGTATTCTATCAGCCGGTAAATACGGCCGATGAGCTCCGTCAGCGCCGATCCCTTTGCCGGAGAGCCCTGGAGACGCCGTCCCTAGAGGCTCGGCCCCAATTTGTGCTTCGCCAGGAACTCGCGGATCTTGGTGTAGATCATGGTCCGCTCGGAGGGACTGAACTGGCCATGCTTGCCGCCCGCCACGGTTACAAGTTCATTCGGCACTTTCGCCTTGGTGAGCGCGTCGCGCAGGCGGACGCTGTGCTGATACGGCACGGTCGGGTCCGCGTCGCCCTGGATCATCAGGATGGGCGGCAGTCCTTCGCGCACGTAGTTCAGCGGGGAAACACGCTCAGCGATAGTCTCGCGATCCGGCAGGCTGCCGAGCCATGCGACCGCGTACGGCTTCCGGTTCGTGCCATCCAGTAAGTCCTTCACGTCAGTGATTCCGTACCAGTCGATGATCGCCGCCACTTTCGGCAGAGGCGCGCCGGAACACTGGCGGTCCAGTCCCGCGTTCTCCGAAATCATGCCGGTGGTGAGCGACAAATGGCCGCCCGCCGATTCGCCGGTAGTTACCAAGCGGGTGGTGTCGATGGCGTAGTCCTTGGCATGCGTGGCCACCCAGCGCAGCGCGCACAAGCAGTCTTCGACCGCTGCCGGGCCCAGCGCCACGCGGCCCAGCCGGTATTCGACGTTCACTACGTTCCAGCCCATTTCGAACCACGGCATCAGAGACATCAACGACGCTTCCTTGGAGCCTCCAACCCATCCGCCGCCATGGAAGAAGATCAGTGTGGGCTGGGGCGCGGTTGCATCGCGCCGCTTATAAATGTCGAGCTTGGCTTCCCAGTTGCTCGCCGTTAGATAGGTAACGTTGGGGAACACCTGATATTCGTTGAGGGCGTGCGTGGCCCAATCGGCCGCCGGGGGCAACTGCGCGAATGCCGGCAGGGCCGCCGCGACAAGGAACGTGAATAATGTTTTGCGCATGAGGGTGCTCCTTACTTACTTGTCCACTTCGCGCGCAGGGCCGCGCGGTCCACCGCCGCTCCGCGCAGGTAAACATTCGCGATCTTGCGCGTGTTAGTGATGTCATCAAGAGGATTGGCGTCCAGCACCAGAAAATCCGCGCTCTTGCGCGCCGTGATGGTGCCGGCGTCGGTCACTCCGATCATCTCCGCCGCGTTGCGCGTGGAGGCTACGATCACCTGCGCCGGAGTCATTCCGCTGGCGGCCATGTCGGCCATCTCTTCGTGCGCGGCCCACGGAATGGGACCGTCGGTGCCCAGCGCGATCTTGATGCCCGCCGCACTCAGCTTGCCCAAATTGTGCGATTGAATGCCGAAAAACTGCTGGGCCTTGGGATTGTCCTTGGTGTCCGCCTGCACCTTCGCGAACTCCTGCGCGGACATGCTGTCGCGGAGCCAGCTCCGGTCCGCGCGGACGCCGCGGTCGGGTAGGTTCGGATCCACGATGATGTTCTTCTTCGCCTTCATCATGTTCAGAAACTCATCATCGATGTCTTTATCGCGGACGCTATGCGCGAACACATCGACGCCGGCGCGGAGCACTCCCTTGGCGTCCTCCAGAGTGAAGATGTGCGCGATGGCCCGCAGTTTCTGCTTGTGGGCTTCGTCGATGGCCGCGCCGTAAATGTCCGGCGTCAACTTCGTCACTGATTTGTCGCGGTCGTCCACCCAGATCTTGAGCAGATCGACCTTCTTCGCCGCGTTCTCCTGCACGGCCTTACGCGCCTCCGCCGGATTGTTCACCCAGATCGGCGCCGGAGGTCTTCCGGGCTCGGGTCCGGACAGTCCTCGTCCAGCCGTGCGGAACCGCGCCGCGCCCGGAATCGTCTCCGCGCGCACCTGGAACGGCGCATCGGTCGTATCCGAGCCCATGCTCATGGTGGTGCCGATGCCGTAGTAGGCGAAGTGCTGCAATTGATCCACGAGCTCTTCGCGCTTCACCGACAGGTGCTTGTGCGCGTCGATGATGGCGGGCATCACGGTCTTGCCGGTCAGATCCACGCGCGCCGCGCCTGCGGGAGCCTTCACTTGCCCCTTGCGCCCTACCGCCGTGAACCGCCCGTTCTCTACTACGAATGCGCTGTCCGCGATCGCCGCGCTGCCGTCGCCGGGAATCAGGCGCGCCCCTTCGTAGACGGTAGCCTGTTGCGCATGTACAACTGGCGCCAGGCACCCTACTGCTAACAAGAAATAATTGATTCGACGCACGGTTACCTCCAAAGAGACACTTTCAATGAAACGCCTATCCGGAGCAAGTATACAATGGCTAGACGGAAGGAGACGCGGCTCCGAGATCCGTACCCGAGGAACTATGGCGAAAACAGCTTCCACCATGCTCGCGCTGGGGACCAGCGCCCCGGCGTTTTCTCTTCCCGATGCCGTTTCCGGGAAGACACTTTCCAACGCTTCTTTCCAAGACAAGAAGGCACTGCTGGTGATGTTCATTTGCCATCATTGCCCTTTCGTCAAGCACGTGAAAATGGAACTGGCGGCGCTCGGCCGCGACTACGCCGCCAAGGACATTGGGATCGTCGGCATTAGCTCCAACGACCCGGCTGTTTCCGCGGACGATTCTCCGGAAGGCCTGCGGCGCATGGTGGCGGAGTGGGGATTGCTGTTCCCGGTCTGTTACGACGAGTCGCAGGCGGTGGCCAAGAGTTATCACGCCGCGTGTACGCCGGAGTTCTACCTGTTTGATCAGGAGCGCAAGCTGGTGTATCGCGGCCAGCTCGACGACAGCCGCCCAGGCAACGACAAGCCCGTGACCGGCGCGGATCTGCGCGCCGCTATCGACGCTTTGCTTGCCGGACAGGCCGTCAGCCAGGAGCAACGCGCGAGCCTCGGTTGCAATATCAAATGGCGGCCGGGCAATGAGCCGGCGTATTATCCGGCGCCCGCCGTGACCACGGCCTGAAGCGGCGTGAGCTACCCGCCGAACTGGCGGAAGTGATGGTCGGCGTGCAGGTAGCCCCAGCGGAGCCACTCCCATTCGGTGAGGTTGCCGAAAATGGGATGGCGCGAGAACTGAAAATCGCGAGGCTGGCTTCCGAAGCGACGGATGGCGGCGGCCAGAGCGGCTGTATCGCGCGCGAATTCGACGGGCGGTGTGCCCCCCACAAGTTGATCCATCTCCGGGCGCGTCGGAACGCCCTTAGGCCAAGTGAGCGGGACACGAAGTGCAAACCAGCGCACCAGCGTCCGGTTCAGGAATGTAACCTCCTCGCTGGCGGTCTTCATTCCCATTGCCAGTTCAAAGGCGTCGTTCAGGTGACAGACCATTTGATGCGCATTCATCCTGCCCCAGCGGGCGGGAGTGTCCGGGCGGACTAGTTGAAGGCGTTCAATCAGTTCTTTCGTGGCTGCCGCGTCAAGGGTTTTCATTTGGTCAATGGTCGGATGACTCCGGCGATCCGTTATGATAGCGTTCCCTCAAAGGAGTCAGCAATGCTGCACTGGCTGGTTCGTTTATGGAAACGGGTGGAAGCGTGGTTCCAACGCAAGCCGCCAACCCCCAAGGTGTACTATCCGTCGAACTTGCACGGGCGCCGATAACGCGCTAGCGCGCCGCGTTCGTCGGAACTTTCATGAACTCTTCGGGCGCCAGCGCCCGCCGGGTGAACTTCGCCTGGCGGACGGCGCCCTTGAAGAAGAACACTTTATTCGCGCGCATGCCCACCGCCGTGTGTCCTGGTCCCTGCGGTCCGAACTTCACGTCCGCCTTCCCTTGCAGGACTCCATCCACATAACTACGGAACTCGGAGCCATCGTAAATCATCGCCACGTGATGCCACGCATCCAGAGAGTGCAGGTGGTCGCGCAGCAGAATCGCCTTATCAGCAGTGGGCGTGTGGACGAACGCGTCGAGGCACCATTGGTTCCCGATGGTTCGTGTTTCGAACAGAAACCGCGAGTCCGTATCCATGCCCGTCTTGGAGTCCTGCTCGGCGAGGTGAAACCAGCGTTGCTCGGGTGCGCCGCCGCTCTCCGGCCGGAAGATGGCTTCGAACGTAAAGATTTGGGCTCCCGCGAGGGGATGCTTGCCGATGAAAATGCCGTCATCGACGCCGTTGAATTGGATCGCCTTGCCGAGCGGTGTCTTGATGATCTTTGGGCTTCCCAGCACGGTCACCGGAGCGCCGCCGATCTTCTTCAGATTGTCGAAGGTCCATACTTCGGCCTTGTTTTGCGCCACCGCGCACAGTCCCGTGATAAGGAACAGCGCCGGCAGACTTCGTTTATTGGTCATCGTTTCCGCCCAATCCTGAATAGATCCAGATTCTCCAGCCAGTTCGACCCACCCATCATCGCAAAGTCCGCCATGATTTCGCCGACGACGCTGGCGAACTTGAAACCGTGGCCGGAAAAGCCCGCCGCGATGGAAACTTGTGGGAATTCCGGGTGCGCATCCAAAATGAAGTGCTCATCCGGACTATTCGTGAACAGGCACGTCTTCATGGCCATCGTAGGCCCGTTGGCATCCGGAAAATAGCGGCCGATTGCGGCACGCAATATGGCTTCATCTTCGGGATGGCACTCGCGGTCCATGTTATTGGGATCCACCGTCTGCCTCCGGTGATGATACTTGCCGAGTTTGAAACCGGGCACGCCGTAGACCGGCATGCCATAGTACCGGTTCGTCGCGCCGTCTTCGACCGCTTCCATATTGAATACGGGAAAGGCACCCATACGAAACAATGCGGGGCTCTTGGGCTGCGTCCAGATAAGTACCTGCCGCTCCGGCACCGCCAGTTTGCGTTTGCGCAAGGATGGCACGAGCTTTGAGGCCCAGGCGCCGGCCGTGATCACCAGCTTAGAGGCGGAGTAGCGGCCTTTATCGGTGCCGACGATCACGCGGCCCCGCTTCACTTCCCAGTTGCGGACGGCTTCTCGCGCGTGGATCTCCGCGCCCAGCGCCTGCGCGGCAGTAATGTAGGCGACCACCGCGCGTTCGGATAAGACAAAACCGCCGTCGCCTTGATAGACGGCTTTCATGGCCTTGGGCAAACGAAAGCCGGGAAACCGGCGCGTCAGTTCCCGCGAGGTCAAGATTTCGTGCTTGAGTTTATGTTCCAGACACGACGCCAGGCTTCCGCGAAAAATCTCGCCATCTTCCGGACCCGCGTCGATGCCGCCGGTGATGAACAGAAGCCGCTCCTTGGCGGTGCGCTCGATCTCTCGCCATAACGTGTAGGCGCGGCGTAGTAACGGAACGTAGGCGGGATGTTCGGCGTAGGCGAGGCGGATGATCCGGTTGACTCCGTGCGCCGACCCCAGGTCGTGGCCGATATTGAACTGCTCCAGGCACAGCACGCGGCGGCCCCGCTTGGCCAGTTGATAGGACGTGGCGCTGCCCATGCTGCCCGCGCCGATGACAATTACGTCGTAGGTCACGTTACTCTCCCTTGCGCCGCCGCAGCCACTTCAGTCCCTCAAACCAAGCCACGCTGAACACGCCCGCCGCCAGGCACAGCACCAGATCGTCGGGATGCAGCAGGCTAAAGTGAAACAGGCCGCGCAGAAACGGCACGCTCAGCACTAGGACAAGTAACAGGAATGTCCCGCCCATCACCCACCACATCGCCGCGTTGGGCGCGCGCAGTATCGAGCCGACCCCCCGCGACCAAGACCGGTTGGTGAGGATCAGGCACAGGTTCGCCACCACCAGCGTTGTAAAGGTGAGAGTGCGCGCATCCGCTTCACCCTGGCCGCGATACAGAGCGATCGTGAAGATTGCAGTCACGATTGTCAGCACGCCCGCGCCTTGCAGCACGCTGAGCCCAATCATCCCGCGCTGGAACAGGCGCTCGCGAGGTTTCCGGGGCGGGCGGTGCATCACGTCCGCTTCTTCTTCCTCGGCCTCGAACACCAGGGTACAGGCCGGATCGATGATCAATTCGAGGAACGCGATATGCATCGGCTCCAGCACAAAGGGAAACCCGAACAAGGGCAGCAGAGACAATCCGGCAATGGGAATGTGAACGGCGAAAATGTAGGCAGCGGCTTTCTTCAGGTTGTCGAAGATGCGGCGCCCCAGGCGAATGGCCTTCACGATGGAAGAGAAATCGTCGTCCAGAAGCACCAGATCCGCCGCCTCGCGGGCCACGTCGGTGCCGCGCTGCCCCATGGCGATGCCGATGTGCGCGGCCTTCAGCGCGGGCGCATCGTTGACGCCGTCGCCGGTCATGGCGACGATCTCCCCGTTGGCTTTGAGCGCCTCCACCAGCCGCAGCTTCTGGTCGGGAACGATGCGCGCGAATACGCTGATTCCGCCGATGCGCTCACGCAGCGTGCGCTCGTCCATGGCCTCCAGCGCCGGTCCGGTCATGATCCCGGAGGCGTGTCCCAGCCCGATCTCCCTGGCGATGCTTGCCGCGGTGCCCGCATAATCGCCCGTGATCATCACCACGCGCACGCCGGCCTCGCGGCACTCTTCCATGGCTTGCGGCACTTCCGGCCGGATGGGATCGGAGAGGCCGATCAATCCCAATAGCGTAAACGTAAACACATGCTGATCGGCCGGCAAATCGCTCTTCCGGAAGTGAGACTTGGCCACGCCGAGCACGCGCAGGCCTTGCTCCGCCATTTCGGAAACCATCGAGGAAATGTTTTCGACTTCCGCGTGAGCCGCGTGGCACAGATCCAGAATCGCTTCCGGCGCGCCCTTGGCCGCGATGATGAATTCTTCCCCGTCCGGTGAGTTCCACACCTGCGAGATCGCCAGAAGGTTCTTCGCTAAGGGATACTGGCGCACCAGATTCCAATCCGGATGCAAGTGTTCGGTATCCGCCAGCGCCTGGCCGGCCAGATGGCCGATCGCCCGGTCCATGGGATCGAATGTTTCCGCATGACTCGCCAGCACCGCGAACTCCACCAGTTCATGGAACTCTTCGGGAAGGGAAACGGGAAGAGCCAGTGTGATGTCATGAAACCTGCCGCTCGCGAAAAGTGTCCGCACGGACATCCGGTTCTGCGTGAGTGTCCCAGTCTTATCCACACAGAGCACGGTCGCAGCGCCCAACGCTTCAATCGCCGGAGTGGTGCGCGTGAGCACGCGAACCCGGGAAATCCGCCACGCCCCCAGCGCGAGAAAGATGGTCAACACTACGGGCAGTTCTTCGGGCAGAAGCGCCATGGCCAGCGTGAGAGAGGCCAGAAAGCCGCGCAGCCACTCGCCGCGCGCCAGTCCTAAGACCACGGCCATCAGAACGCACATGGACAATACACCCAGGGCGATCGTGCGCACCAAGCGGCGGGTATCCATCTGCAGCGGAGAAAGATCCGTGGTGACCGCTTGCAATGACTTTCCGATCTTTCCCAATTCCGTGCGGATCCCCGTGGAGAGCACGCGCGCGGTACCGGTGCCGCGCACCACCAGACTTCCTGAGTAAACAAACGGGAGATCATCGCCGCCGGGGCGCGGCGTGGCGCCGCCGCTTTCCCGCGCCACTTTGCGGACCGGAACCGACTCGCCGGTGAGCAGCGATTCATCGATGGCGAGGCTGACCGCGTCTTCGAGAACGGCGTCCGCCGGTACGCGGTCGCCCTCGGTCAGGAGCAAGACGTCGTGGGGGACGACGTCCCGGCCGGCGATGCGCTTCTGTTGCCCATCGCGGATCACCAGGGCGCGCGGACTGGAAAAATCCCGCAAGGCATCGAGGGCGCGCTCTGTCTTGCGCTTCTGGTACAGGTCGATGCCGACCACACCCAAGGCGGCAATCGCCAAAATGAAGCCTTCTTGCATATCGCCAAGAAAAACGTAGACCGCGGTGCAACCGAGGAGCAGAAGGAGCATGGGCTCCCGCAGAACGTCGAGCGCGATGCGCGGAACACCGCGCGGCTTGGCGGTTGGAAGTTCGTTGTAGCCGGTTTCGGCGAGGATCCGCGCCGCTTCGGCTTCGGAAAGCCCTCTTAGCATTTGCGTTCGCTCCTTCATGTTACGCGGCTGGACCGCGCGGCGTAAAATAGAGGCAGCATGCGAGTCTGGCTTACCTTCACACTGGCGCTGGCGGCGGCGTGCCAAACCGCGCCCGCGCAGCCGCCTGTTCCGCGGGAAGCCTCCGCCGCGGAAAAACAGGAATTGGCGCAGGCGGTGTCGGAAGCCAGCACCAGCGGTTACGATATTATCCGCGCGCTGGAAACACACTTACGGAAGTATCCCGCGACGCCGCTGCGGCCCGAAATCCTTGGCCTGCTCGCCAAGGCGTCAGCGGATACCAACGACAATGCGCGGATCATCCGTTACGGGGAGCCGGTGCTGCGAGTCACGCCCAATGACGTTGTGCTGCTGGACGCGCTTTCGCGCGCGTTGCTGAACGTGGGCGGCAAGGAGGAGGCGGCGCGCGCTCTCGAGTACGCGAAGCGCTTTGAAGATTACGTCGTGCGGCTGCCCATTCCGCAAGGTTACGATCCGGTAAAGAATCAGGAAGACCATGACCGGGCATTGGCGCGCGCTCTCCTGTATCAGGCGCGAGCCAAAAATATGTTGGGTGACTACGACGAGGCGCGCAGAAAAGCCGCGCTCGCTTACATCGCTTATCCCGATGAACCTTCCGCGCGCGAGTGGTCCGAAGCCCTGGAGCACCAGGGCAAGCACGCCGAGGCTGTCCAGCGGCTGGCCGATGCCTTCACGATCGCGGACCCGCGCGCCACCAGCGAAGACCGCGCCGCCGACCGTAAGAAGCTTGGCGAACTGCATCGCGCACAGCACGGCGGTTCGGAAGCCGGTCTGGGCGAGGAGATTCTGGCCGCCTACGATCGCACGGCGGAAACGCTGGCGAAGCGGCGGGCGCAACTTCGCGAGATGGATCCCAATCTGGGCGTGACAGATCCGGGCCGCTTCACGTTGAGCGTGCTGGGTGGAGGAAAACTCAATCTGGCGACACTGCGCGGCAAGGTGCTGATTTTCGACTTTTGGGCGACGTGGTGCGTGCCCTGCCGCACGCAGCATCCTCTTTACGAAGAAGTGAAGAAGCGCTTCAGCGGCCGCAACGATCTGGTATTTCTGGCAGTGGATACCGATGAAGACCGCGACCTGGTCAAGCCCTTCATGGAATCCCAGCATTGGACCGGCGACGTGTATTACGACATCGGCCTGGTGCGTCTGCTCTCGGTTACTTCGATCCCGACCACCGTCATCATGGACAAAGCCGGCCGTATCGTCAGCCGCATGAACGGCTTCGCGGGCGAGACTTTCGTCGATCAACTGACGGCGCGGATTCAGGCGGCGTTGGCGGCTACCGAGACCGCCGGAGTGAACTGAGTGCCGTTTGACCGCGTCATCTGGATCGTGCTCGACAGCGTTGGTATCGGCGAAATGCCGGACGCGGAAGCTTACGGGGACAAAGGCAGCGACACGCTGGGCAACCTCGCGAAGCGCCGGAAACTCAACCTTCCGAATTTGCGCCGCTTGGGCCTGGCCAACATCAAGCCGCTGACCGGTCTTGCGCCCGCGACGGAACCGGCGGGCGCTTACGGAAAATGCGCGCTGGCTTCGCCCGGCAAGGACACGACCACAGGGCATTGGGAGATGGCGGGCATCCATCTGGAAAAACCTCTGCCATTATTTCCCAACGGATTTCCGCGCGAGTTGATGGCGGAGTTCGAGTCCCGGATTGGCCGCCGCACGCTGGGCAACCAGGCGGCTTCGGGGACGGAAATTATCGTGGAACTCGGCGAAGAGCACGTTCGTACAGGCTCGCCCATCGTTTATACCTCGGCGGATAGCGTGTTTCAGGTCGCCGCGCACGAGGAAGTGATCCCGCTGTTCGAGTTGTACAAGATCTGCGAAACCGCGCGCGAACTGTTGCGCGGACCCTACGAGGTCGGCCGCGTCATCGCGCGGCCTTTTACCGGCGAGCCGGGAGCGTTCACCCGCACCGCGAGCCGCCATGATTATGCGATTGCGCCGCCGCGCGGCATGCTGCTGGATCAACTGCAAGCGCGGGGTGTTGAGACCTACAGCGTCGGTAAGATTTTCGACGTCTTTCTGGGGCGGGGAATTGGGGAGCAAGCGAAGACCAAGACCAACGCGGACGGCATGGCCAAGACGCTCGCCGCGATGGGCGAGCTGGAGCGCGGCCTCATCTTCACCAACTTGGTCGATTTCGATATGCTCTACGGCCACCGCAACGACGTGGAAGGCTATGCGCGGGCGCTGGAAGAAGTCGACGCGTGGCTGCCGTCTCTCGATGCCAAGCTCAAAGACGGGGACCTCGTCGTTCTTACTGCCGACCATGGCTGCGATCCGACCACTCCGTCCACCGACCACAGCCGCGAGTATGTTCCGCTGCTGGTCTATGGCAAGGGTGTCCGGCGCGGGGTGAATCTGGGGGTACGCTCGACGCTATCCGATATCGGCCAGAGCGTGGCGCAAAACTTCGGGACACAGATCGGGCAGGGGACGAGTTTTTTAGAGCAGCTTTCGTTGAGCTGAGCGTTAGGGTTTCAGCGGCCCAACGCACTTACCCGTGCAAACCAGATTGGAGATCACGTTGGGGTCGCCCAGCCGGCTGGGATCCGACAATGTGGGACGGCGCACGGTTGTCGTCTCGTTGACGACTCCCGCGTTTTCCTTGCGCACGATGGTCTGCTGCTCACGCAACTTCGGGCCGGCCTGTCCCTCGCGAGCGACGCCGTAGATGGACGGGGCGTAGAGATTCAACTCCGTGATCTCCGAACCATCGCCTTGCTTGGTAGTGGTGGCCGTTTCCTGGCGGATGAGCGACATCTTGCCCACGTAGTCGAGTTCGTAGTGCACGGTATTGGCGGTGGTCGCGGCGCCGGACTTGGCCGATTCTTTCACGTCGCGCGCCACTTCGATCAATGCCAGATTCCCTGGGGCGGGCCGGGTTATGGTCTCGGTTTCGCGGGTTCGATCGCCTTCCGTCACGGTGACTACCTTGCGCTTTTCGGCCGTCTCCCATGCTCCGCTCATGCCGGTGCGGGCGATAGTCACATCGGCCGTTGTCGTTCCGGCCTGCGTTTGCGATTCAATGGTCCGGCGTTCGCTTTCCAGTAAGCGTCCATTTGTGTCGCTGCGGTAAACCGTGGCCTGGATGGTGGAGCGCCCCGCGCTCTTCTGTTCGTCGGAAACGGTGCGCTCGGTGGACGCCAGTTGTCCCGTAGCATCATAGCGGCGGACGACCGTCTCGGTCACCCGGTGATTGGGCTGATCGGTCAGCACCTTGGTCTCACTGCGCTGCAAGGGAACCTTGCGGCCGTTGATGGATTGCGTCAGTTCGGCGCGGTCGCCGTCGCCGGCCAGGAACCGCGCGCCTTCCACGCGGCGTCCATTGAGGTCGGTTGCAAATTCCGTGGTGGCGGATTGGCCGCAGGCCAATCCCGCGCAGAGCAGTGAATAGAGATAGTACTTCACCCTTCCAGACTAGGCTCAATCCCGCCCCGTTTCAATACGTGGAAAGCCTTAGATGGCCCGATGGATCGAACCGGCGTAACCGCCCACGTTACAATGGCTTCAGGTGAAGACATTTTACATCGAGACCTTCGGCTGCCAGATGAACGCGCATGACTCGGAAAAGGTCATCGGTACGCTGGTGAGCGAAGGCTACACGCAGGTCCCCACGCCGGATGCCGCCGAACTGGTGTTTTATAACACGTGCAGCATTCGCGACAAGGCCGAGCAGAAAGTATTTCACCGGCTGGATCAGTTTAAGCGCGACGGCAAGGGCAAGACTTTCGCCGTGCTGGGGTGCGTGGCTCAGCAGGAAGGCGCCAAGATTTTCGAGAAAGCGCCGCATGTCAGCATGGTGTGCGGCTCGGCCAGCTACAATCAGCTTCCCCAGATGCTGGTGCAACTGGAAGCGGGCAACCGGCGGGTGACCGGGCTCAATCTGGATACGGAAGACACTTTCGAAACGCCGCTGACCCGGCGCAATAATCCGCACCGGGCTTACATCACGATCATTGAGGGCTGCGATAAAGCTTGCGCCTACTGCGTGGTTCCGTTCACGCGCGGGCCGGAGCGCAGCCGGACCAGCGAGTCCGTGCTCTCCGAGGCGCGGCAGTTGGCGGATATGGGGTATAGCGAGATCCAGTTGCTGGGCCAAAACGTCAACAGTTATCGCGATCCGTCGCCGGCGGGCTGGGACTTCGCGCAAATTCTGGATGCCGTGGGGCGCGTGGCGGGTATCCGGCGCGTGCGGTTCACCACTTCTCATCCGCGCGATTTTGTGAAGCCGATCGTGGATGCCATCGACAGCAACCCGGCGCTGTGCAATCACGTGCACCTGCCGGTGCAGTCCGGTTCCACGCGCGTGCTGGAGGCCATGCAACGGCTCTATACGCGCGAGCAATACCTGGAGCGAATCGCCTGGATGAAAGCCGCGCGGCGGCCGATCGCGATCACCAGCGATATCATCGTGGGATTTCCCGGCGAAACCGAGGCGGATTTCGAGGCCACGCTCGGGCTTCTGGATGAAGTCGAATACGATGCGATCTTCGGGTTCAAGTATTCGCGTCGTCCCAACACGCCGGCGCTGGCGTTGGGCGATCAGATTCCGGAAGAAGAGAAGTCGCGGCGGCTGGCTATCGCGCAGGAACGGCAGCGCCAGATTCAGATCCGGCGCAACGCCGGGTATGTCGGCGCCGTGGAGGAGTGCCTGGTCGAAGGGTTCAACAAAGCCACCGGCCAGTGGATCGGACGGACGACGCAGCATAAGACGTTAAACTTCCTGCATGCGGCGGCGGGCGGGGACGACTTGACCGGAAAATACGTGGCTGTGCGCGTGACCAGGGCAGGGCCGAATTCGCTGGTAGGCGAGTGGGTGGGCTGACGCTGAAGGAGTGAGTATGGAAGTCGAAATGAAAATCCGCGGGCTGATGGTGGACCCGGTGACCAATATGCCGATCGTTGTGCTGAAGGATATCGGAGGCACGGCCATCCTTCCCATCTGGGTGGGGGTGTACGAAGCCAATGCGATCGCTCTGGAAATCGAGAAGGTAGCCACGCCTCGCCCCATGACCCATGATCTGATCCGCAATCTTCTGTTGGGGCTGGAAACCGGCGTCAAGAAAGTGGTGGTCAGCGACCTGAAGGAAGACACGTTCTACGCAATGATCTGGCTGGAACGTAACGGCGAACTGATTTCGATCGACTCGCGCCCCAGCGACGCGTTAGCAATCGCGTTGCGGCTAGACTGCCCGATCTACGTGGAAGAAGCCGTGTTGAGCACGTCGAAGTCAGTAGCCGCGATCGCGGAAGTGGGCAGCAACGATGAATTGCGCCGCTGGCTGGAGAATCTAAACGACGAGGACATGGGCCGTTACAAAATGTAGACCGGCCGCGCTTCCAAGCAGCGGTTGCAAAGCAAAACGCTCCGGGAGGAACCTCTCCCGGAGCGTTTCTACTTTCTGAATCCGAAAACTACTGCTTCTTGGTGGCCGGAGCCGGGGCGCCCTTCTTGCCCGCGCCAGCCGGCCGGGCAGGAGCGGGACCCTTGCCGGTCCAGCCTTCGAGATCCGTCGGAGCCACTTCAAACGTGATCATGTGCGGATCTTTGGTGAACTCCTTGGCCTCACCGAAGAATGAAATTTCTCCGCCCGGATCCATCTTGCCGGGCAGCGGCTCATCGAGTTTCAGCGTCACATCGGCGGCGCCGCCACCAATCGAAAGCGTCAACTCCTTGGGCTTGGTCTCGGGAGTCGCCGACACCAGCTTGCCCTTCAGTTTGTCGCCCGGAAGCTTGCCGGGAGGCGGTAGGCCCGCGCCCTTCATGGCATCCCAATAGGCGGCGGAACCATCGCCCGCGAGGTTTTCTTTAATATCGTTCCAGAAGGCCAGCACCGGATTATCGGCGGCGGCTTTCTGCCGTTTTTCTTCCTCTTCCTTGGCGATGTCTACAATGCTCTTGATCGCGAAGCCGCCCGCGGGCAGGGCATTCGTCTTAGCCTGCGTCTTGATCGCATCCAGACCCTGCGCCGAGCCGTGATAGGTGTTGTAGGCCTTGCCGAGGAAGGCATCGATCTGCGGCCGCGTCTTGGCGTCCAGGGCGCCCGGTCCGTCATACACAGCCGCGCGGGCATATTCGAACATGGCGAACGGCATCTTTTCCGGATGGTCTTTCTGCTGGCTCAGCAGAACGCTGGCCAACATATAGGAAGCCTGGGCGTTGGCGGGATCGGCCTGCAAAGTCTTGGTCAGTTCCGTTTCGGCCTTGGCCACGTCCTTCTGTGTGACGCCAATGTAGCCAAGCGTGAACTGAGCGAAGTTCATCATGGTCGGCTTGACCTTGGCATAGGCGTCATCGGCGACGCCCTGCGGCTTCTTGCTGGGGCCGTAAATAGCGTCCGGATTCGCCAGCAGGCCGCGGGCGACCTTCTCGGCCAGATCCAGGTCGGCCTTATTCTGCGCCGACAGGGCGGCATTGGCCTGGGCCGGCATCAGGGCCCGGATGAAGCCGAGAATTTCCTGCACGGAGGCCTGGTCGTTCGGGTCGGTCTTGAGAATCTCAGCGGCCGTGTCGAAGGCTTCGCGGTGCTTCTGGAGCTGCTGATACGTGATGAGGTAGATCTTCGTACGCTCGGGAGCATACTCGCTCTGGGCGTACCCGCTCTTCCACTTATCCAGACTCGCCAGACGGGCGGCGGGAGTGGCATCCGGCTTTACGATCTCAGCATAGAGGTCGTACTCCGCGCGGTCTTTCCAATTCTTTTGTGCCGGCGCCTGGCCCAGAGCCAGAGCTGCCACGACGATGAGAGTTGCGATTGTTTTTTTCATCCCGAATACGAACCTCCGGTCACCAACGTTTATGGTACCCACCCAGTCCATTGCGTGGAACCTACACCTTGCGAAGTATACCCGAAGCAACGGGGAAGCCGCAAGCACCCCCGCTAGGGTTACCAGTTGCCGCCGCCGCAGGCCCATGCACCTAAGATTAGACGCCGCCGCGCGCCGATTCGTTCCCGCCTTCACGCGGACCTCTGATGGGAGGCGTTGCGGGCGCCCGCGCGCCTTTGCGGGCCGGTAAGCCGCTATCCTGTCCCTTACATGCCGCTTCCGGACCAGTCTGTCGGCGCCCGCGGGATTGACCTTGCGGTCATCGCGGCCTACCTGATCGGAATCACCTGGTTCGGATCGCGCTTCCGCGCCTCGCAACGGACGCTGCGGGATTATTTTCTGGGCGGCAAGACGATTCCCTGGTGGGCCATCGCGCTCTCCATCGTATCGGCGGAGACCAGCACTCTAACGGTGATTGGGACGCCTCCGCTGGCCTTTCGCGGCAACTATGCGTTTCTGCAATTGGTGCTGGGATATCTGCTGGCGCGAATCGTGATCGCAACGCTATTTCTGCCGGCCTACTTCCGCGGCGAAATGTATACGGCCTATGAGTTGATGCGGCGGCGCTTCGGAGAACGCATCCGGCGGCTCACGGCCGGAGCATTCCTCATCCTGCGCGCTCTGGCCGAGGGTGTGCGCGTGTTCGCCGTGTCCCTGGTGCTGTCCATTATTTTGGGCGCGGGTGAGACCGTGTCGATCGCCGTAATTGTCTGCCTCACGCTCTTCTATACCTATGAAGGCGGCCTCACCGCCGTGATCTGGACCGACGTGGTACAGATGGCGCTCTACGTTTTTGGTGCGTTGGTGAGCTTGGTGCTGCTGCTCCACCAAATCCCCGGAGGGTGGGGACATGTTGCCGCCGTGGCCGGGCCGCTCGGGAAATTGCAGGTGTTCGATTTCGAGCTGGCCGCGCCGGCGGTCTTCTTCACGCGGACCTATAGTTTTTGGGCCGGCATCCTGGGCGGATGCTTCCTGACTACGGCCAGCCACGGGACAGAACAGCTTCTGGTGCAGCGGCTGCTGGCCGCGCGCAGTCGGGCGCAGAGCCAGGCGGCGCTGCTCGCCAGTTGGGTCGTGATTTTTATCCAGTTCTCGCTGTTTCTGGTCATCGGCACGTGCCTGTTTGTGCTCTACCGCGAGCAAGGCGTACAAGCTCCGGCCGTGCTGGACCGCCTGTACCCGCTGTACATCTGGCGGAATCTTCCGGCGGGCGTGGCCGGGCTGGTGATGGCGGCGATTCTTGCGGCGGCGATGTCCAATCTCAGCGCGGCGTTGAACGCGCTGGCTTCCACCACGGTGCTGGATATCTGGAGACCCCTGGCGGGGGCCGCGGGCGGCGAGTCGATGTGGCTGCGGCGGGCGCGCTACGCCACCGTATTCTGGGGCGTCATCCTATTCGGAGTGGCGCTGCTGGCGCGCCAGTGGGGCAATGTGCTGCAAGCCGGATTGTCGATTGCATCCATTGTTTATGGATCGCTGCTGGGCGTGTTTCTACTCGGATTATTGACCAAGCGCGTTGGGGAAATCGCGGCCATGTGCGGCATGGCCGTGGGCCTGCTGCTCATGTTGTATGTGCGATTCGCGACTCCCATCGCTTTCACCTGGTACGTGATGATCGGAGCGAGCGCCACTTTCGTAACCGGAATTCTGGGGTCCTTCCTCATAAAGGAGGAGCATGCCTAGGACCGGCTTACAACGGTCGCTTGGTTTCTGGCCGGCGGCGGCCGTCGTGGTGGGTACCGTCATCGGCAGTGGCATCTTCCTGGTTCCCTCCGACATGATCACCGCCGTCGGGTCGCCCTCCATGGTGTTCGCCGTGTGGATTTTCGGCGGAATTCTTTCGCTGTTCGGCGCGCTGTCTTACGCCGAACTTTCGGCCGCGCTGCCCGGGGCCGGCGGTGAGTATGTCTACCTCAACGCCGCGTATGGTCCGCTGTTCGGATTTATGTACGGATGGACGCAGACCTGGGTGGCCAAGAGCGCTTCGATCGCGACACTCGCGACGGGATTTTACCGCTATCTCGCCGATTTCTTTCCGGGCCTGGATGCGGTGTTCTTCGCGGCCTCCCTGCCCATCGGACCGCGGGGCGGAGCGTTCGAGGTGCGTTATGGCCAAGTCTTCTCCATTGCGTTGATCCTGTTCTTGTCCGCCGTGAATTATCTGGGAGTGCGCTTGGGAGGCCGCATTCAGGTGGCGCTGACCGGGCTAAAAATTGCGTTGATCGCAGGTGTAGTCGCGGTGGCTGTCCTGGCCGGCAATGGACACGTCTCCAATTTCCAGTCGGCGATGCCCGCCAATCCCGGAGGTGTAACCGGATTTTTCGCGGCTCTGGTTGCCGCGCTGTGGGCCTATGACGGTTGGAACAATGCGGGCATGCTGGGATCGGAAATCGAGCGCCCGGAGCGAAATCTGCCGCGCGCGCTCATTTGGGGGACCCTCTCGGTGATTGTCATTTATTTGCTGACGAACCTGGCCTATTTTTATGTGCTGAGCGGCCCGGAAGTGGGCGCCAGCGCGCGTGTCGCGGCGGACGTCATGCGGCGCGCCGTGGGACCCATCGGCAGCTCCCTGGTCAGCATTGCCGCGATGCTCTCGATTTTCGCCGCCTTGAACGGGTCGATTTTGTCGGGGTCGCGGGTTCCCTATGCCATGGCCCGTGACGGATATTTTTTTCCCGCGATCGCGCGCGTGCATCCTCGTTATCACACGCCAGGGCCCAGTATTTTGCTGTTGGGGGGATGGTCGTCTCTCTTGCTGCTGAGCGGGCAATACCGCGAGCTCTATACGCTGGTGATTTTCCCAAGCTGGATCTTATACGGGATGACCGCGGCCGCGGTGATCGTCTTGCGGAGGAAGCGGCCGGAGATGCCCCGGCCCTACCGGGTGTGGGGCTATCCGCTAGTCCCCATCGCCTTTGTACTGGTTTCGCTGGCGCTGCTGTATTCCACGTTAGTGGCGTCGCCGCGCGAGTCGGGGATTGGATTGGCCTTGATTCTCATGGGATTACCCTTTTATTTTCACTGGAAAAGGGCCGGAGCCCGGCTGCATTCCGTGGACGCGTCTCCTTCGATCCAACCTTGGCAAGACCGGAAGAATTAGGTACAATCCCGGTCATCTTGTTCCGTATTCAGAACAAGATGCTTGAAACTCCATAAAATAAGGGGTAAGCTTGTCAAAGCAGTTAGGGGCAATCTGGGCTCCTTTGTTCTGTTTTCGGAACAGAGAAATGCAAGTGCTCCTTCCACGAACGAATGGAGAAATGCAATGGACATCTTGAAAATGCTTACCGATTTGCGCCAGGAACGCGAGCAAATTGAGGAAGCGATTGTAACCCTAGAACGGTTGGCACAAGGCCGTGGCCGGCGCCGTGGGCGGCCGCCAAACTGGTTGTCCGCCATCAAGAAGCGGGGCCGCCCGCCGGGGAGCAAGAACCGTACCAAAGAGTCCGCTGCCGCCTAAACGGCAGTCATCGTAGCGGCGCGGGCTAGCGGATAAAATAACCCGCGGAACGCCATTTCCCGGAATCGTTCATCAGCGTGAGCGTTTCCATGGCGTTCGCCTTATTCTGATACGACGTCTGGTACTGAAGCACGGTGTATTCCCCGTCCGGCGCGCCGGGCAGCGATTTCGTAGGTGTCGCGTTCTTCAAGGCGCGGGATTTCACGCTGCCCAGGGGAGCCCGCACGCCCTTCACCATATCTACCCATTGTTCGCGCGGCACTCGGGACCGGAAGTAACTACTGGCTTCACTCCAACTGTCGGCATATTTCTGGTTGTCGATGAGCGCCAACCACACCTCTCCGCTCTTGGATGCTTCTCCGGAAGACTGGGCCAGTCCGGCCATCGCGCACAAAGACCCCAGGCCACCAACGGCAAATGTTCTCCGCGTCATTGTTAGACTCCTTCAATCCTAGTATCGGAAGAATTCTCCGCGAACAACACAGACTGTATAATGAGGCAAACCCCTGAGAGTTCTCACCACGAAATGACAACATCTCCCGTGATTGTGGCGCTGGATGTGGAGTCCGCCGCCGACGCCCGTGTCTTGCTGGAAAAGCTGGGTGATTCCGCTTCTTTTTACAAGGTTGGCCTGGAGTTGTACACTTCCGCCGGTATGGATTTCGTCCGCGAATTGAAGGGGCAGGGGAAGCGCGTGTTCGTCGACCTGAAGCTCTATGACATCGGCGAGACCGTGCGCCGCGCCGCCGCGCAGGTGGCCCGGGTGGGCGCCGATTTTCTCAGCATCCACGGCAGCCGGGCAGTGATGGAAGCGGCCGTCTCCGGCAAGAACGAAGGCGGGCGGCAAGGCGAGTCCGGCGGCGGGCTGAAATTGCTGGCGGTGACGGTGCTGACCAGCTTCGATGAATCCGACCTCAAGCAGATGGGATATCCGTGTCCGGTTTTTGAACTGGTGGAACTGCGCGTGCGCAATGCGCGGGAAGCGGGCGTGGAAGGCATTGTGTGCTCGCCGCTGGAAGTTGCCCGCGTGCGCGCCATTGCGGGTCCGGACGCGATTCTGGTGACGCCGGGGGTGCGCTCGGCGGGTGCGGCTGCCGGGGACCAAAAGCGAGTGGCCACGCCGGCGGAAGCCATGGCCAACGGGGCGAATTACCTGGTGATTGGCCGCCAGGTCACGCGCGCGGCTGATCCGCGCGGAGAAATGCAGCGAATTCTAGATGAGCTGGCAGCGATGGCTTAAAAACGCTGGGGCTTAAAGACTTAGGGCTTAAAGACCAAGACAAACGAATCGGAATTGCCGGGTGTCTTGTGAGCCTGGAAGCCGGCCGGGAAGATATCGCTGGTCGCATAGCCGGTCAGGTAGATGGACCCGTTGGCATCCACGTCGACTCCGAACACCACCTGTGACCCTGGTCCGGTGATGTAGCTGGCGTAGGATAGCGCGTTCACGGGCGGCGCCGATGGGTCAATCACGGCGATGAAGCCATTGAGTCCGGCCTTTGCCGTCACGGGACTGAGTGCGTTCTGCGAAACCGGCAGGTTTTCAGAAAAGGAATAACCGCCGACGTAATATTTTCCTTGTGCGTCGCGCTTGAGGTCCCAGGCGATCTCGGTTGCGCGGCCGCCATAAAACGTGGAGTAAGTCAGCGCGTTGGCCGGCGCCGCGCGGATATCGAGGACCGTCAAAAACGCGTTGATCGCCCCGTCCCCCCCGAGCAGAGGCTGCACGGCGTTCTGCGTAACTGGAAAATCCCGCGAGCCCGAGTAGCCCGCCAGAGCAATGCGGCCGGAGGGTTCCAGGACCATTCTCCGGACCGCATCGACTCCGGCTCCGCCCAGGTAGGTGGAATAGCCTCCCGCGGCGTCGTGGAGGTAGAACTCCGTCAGAAATCCATCGCCGGCTCCGGAAGGCGTTGATTGATAGGCATTGGGAGAAACGGGGAAGTCTCTGGAAGTCGTACTCCCGGCGACAAAGACGTGGCCGGGGGCGTCGACCGCCAGTGAGTACGCATAATCGCTTCCGGCTCCGCCGAAGTAGGTACTGCCGACCAGGGACGCCGACCCGCTCTGGTTGGGGTCAATTTCGGCGACAAACATATCTCTGCCGGGGGCGCGCCCTGGCTGGTAAGGCTTGACCAGCGGGAAGTCGTAGGACGATGTGCTGCCGGTGACGTAGATCTTTCCGTCGAAATAGGTGATCGCGGTGGCCTCGTCATAATCGGTGCCGCCCAGATAGGTAGCGTACACCAGCGTCAACGAACCGCTGCGAGCGGGGTCTAGAAAGACCACGAAGGCGTCGGTGCCGATGATGCCGGAGGTCGTGCCGCCGCCTATGGTGGTCTTGTAGGCGTTGGAGCGCGTGACCAGATCCGATGAGTTTGTGGTGCCGGTGAGGTAGATCAGTCCGGTGGGATCGACGGCCATGGCTTTCAAGCTGTCCACTCCCCCCCCGCCGTAATAGCTTGCGTACTGGACGACCTCGGCGCCCGAGTTCGCGTTGGGATTCAACTTCATGACGAACGCGTCCTGGCCGCCGCGATTGACGTCGACGCCGCCGTTGAGGTTGGGATAGTCGGTGGAGGAGGAGGTGCCGCCTAAGTAGATAAAGCCGTATTGGTCGCGGGCGATCGCAATTCCCACGTCGGATCCGGAGCCCGACGGGTAGGTTGCAAAGGAAATGACCGGGTCGATGACCAGGGGAGCCTTCACATCGTAGGGCGCAAGTGCGAACGTCACTTCGTGATTTGCCCCGATACGGTAGGCCGCCGGCAGCACAATCCGCTCGCCCGACGCCTGGCTCTGGTAGACCACGGGCAGATGCTGTGTCAGAGTCTTATCCGCTACCCGTACGGCCAGGTCGCCGCCCGCCGCGAGCTGTAACTCGTCGGCGCCGTCAAAACGCATGCGGATGAGCGAGGGGTCGGCGCCGGCCGCGATTTCGAAATCGTATTCGAGGTTATCGCCGTTGCCGTAGTAGACGACGTCAATACCCGGGTAAACCTGGTGGCGGCGCAGACGCCCGTAGGCCGGTACGTTCCCCTGATATCGCGACGTAACGTAGTTGGTGGGAACGGAGAAGGGATGGGCGGCTGCGAAGGGCGCCGCGGCGTTCTGGCCCGGAAAGCGCATGGCGACGGTGCGTTCTCCCACACGGAGCAGCGTGGCGTCCTGCGTGAACCCGATGGAGTAGCCCGGTCCGCGGGCCGACCATAGCAGGGACGGGCCAGCCTGTCCCTGATTCCGTTCAAAGCGGACCGGCGCCTTGGGCAAAAGCTGGGCTGATGGCGCCGCGAACGCGCTCGCGCAAATGAGAAATAGGCAAATGCCACGCATGAAATGGTTTGACGTCCGTTCCCGAGCCGCTGGTTTCAAAAGTCTGGCCTCTAATTCAAAAAATAAGTCCGATACAAGCTGTCGCGCTGTTTGGGAATGAACCCGGCGTCGCGGATCAGCCGCCTGAGTTCTTCCTCGGAAGCCCGGTGGTGGGCCCCGGCGGCGCTGACCACGTTTTCTTCCATCATAATGCTTCCCACGTCGTTTCCGCCAAAGCGCAGGCCGAGCTGGCAGGTCTTGAGCCCCGGCGTGACCCAGGAAGACTGGACGTTCAGGATGTTTTCCAGATACACGCGCGACAGCGCCAGCATTTTCAGGTACTCGACCGCCGTGGCTTCCTGCTTGACGAAATTGCCTAGCGAAGTATTCTCCCGCTGGAACGCCCAGGGGATGAACGCCGTGAATCCGCCGGTGTCTTCCTGAATCTGGCGGACCAGATCCAGATGGTTCATGCGCTGCTCGATGGTCTCGCCGGTGCCGAACATCATGGTGGCGGTGGTGCGCAGCCCCACGGCGTGGCTGGTGCGGTGCACGTCCACCCACTCCTGCGTCGAGCATTTCAGACGGCTGATGCGGCGCCGCACGTCGTCGTCGAGGATTTCCGCGCCGCCGCCGGGGACGGAATCGAGTCCGGCGTCGCGCAGCCGCGACAGCGTGTCGTGGAGCGACAGGCCGCTGACTTCGGCGATGTTGACGATCTCCGGCGCCGAAAAGCAGTGGCACCAGATATCGAAGCGTTTCTTGATCTCGCGCAGCAGGTCTTCGTACCACTCGATTTTCAAATCCGGGTGCAGGCCGCCCTGCATCAGAATGCCGGTGCCGCCCAGCGCGAGCGTCTCGCGGATCTTGTCAAAGATAACTTCGTGCGAATGCACGTAGCCTTCTTCATGCCCCGGTGGGCGATAGAACGCGCAGAACGAGCAATATTCGGTGCAGAAGTTGGTGTAGTTGATGTTGCGATCGATGATGTAGCTGACGATGCCTTCCGGATGCAGCTTGCGCCGCACCTGGTCGGCGGCCATGCCGATGCCGGTCAGATCGTCGCTGTGGAACATGTCGATGGCTTCCGCGCGCGTCATCATACGTGTGCACCTCCCGGGTGTGCAATGGCGGCTACGACCGTGCGTTCCAGCGCAGCGGCGCGCTTCAGATATGTTTCAATGGCCGTCTGATGCGGCGCGGAAAACTCAAACTGGATGTAGTGGGTCAAGTACTCACGCACCAGAGCTTCCGGCAAGCCGCGCCGCGGGGCCTCCTCGCGCACGATGCCGTCCATCCGCGCGAGACCGTAACGGCAGGAGGCCGCGAGCGCCTCGCCAAAGGGCTCGCGGATGAATTCAGGGCGCCCGGCCCAGACGGCGAAGACCATGGGGAGGCCGGTGAGGCCGGTCCATTCCTCGCCCAGGTCCAGGCATTCGAAGGGCAAGGTGGCGGGATCGAGGCGCAGGGCAGTGTCGCCGATGATCAAAGCCGCGTCCGCCAGGCCCAACATGGCGGCCAGATCCGGCGCGTGAGAAACGACGCTCGGCTCGCAACCGAATCTTTCGGCCAGAATAATGCGCGCCAGCATCACCGACGTGCGCGAGCCGGAATCGGCGGCAAGAGTCTTGATATCGCGATAAGGAACCTTGGAAATCAGCAGGATGCTGCGGACGGGGCCGTATGAAGCAATGCCGCAGGTACGGAAGTAATCCAACTTCTGGCGGGAGGCTTCGATCACCGGCACAATGCCGATGTCGGCTTCTCCGGACGCGAGCTGATCGGCGCAGACCGAAGGCACGGCGAAGCGCAGGTCGAACGTGTCTTTCTGCGCGGGGTCGCGTAGTAAACCCCAGACCAGGGGGACAGTGTTGAGGTAGCTCACCGCGCACACACGGGGACGGACCAATGAACTCAGGGGTGAACTCAGGGGTGGAGCCTGGGGAGTCAAACTTCTACTTTAACAGAGGGTGCTCGTCGAAATGCAGTATCGCGCGCCGCTCGATCACTCTCGCGGCTCGGTGTCAGAGAGTGAAGCTGTCGCCGCGCGCGGGCTGCACGGTTTCGACTCCGTATTCGCGGCGGATCACTTCGGCCAAGGCGGCTCCTTGCGCCGGTTCGCCGTGCACGAGGAAAACTTTCTTCAGGCCTTTCGAGATGGGCCGCATCCACTCGATCAGTTCTCCTTGGTCGGCGTGGCCGCTGAGTTCGTTGAGCACGCAGACCTCGGCGCGCAGGCGCATCGGCTCGCCGAAGATGGGAACTTCCGGCTGCTTTTCGACAATCTTGCGGCCCAGCGTGTGCTCGGCCTGGAATCCGGTTATCAATACTGTGTTGCGGGGGTTCTCGATGTTATTGCGCAGGTGATGCAAGATACGCCCGGCTTCACACATACCGGAGGCGGAAAGAATCACGCAGGGGCCGTGCAGGTCATTCAATTTCTTTGACTCGGCGACGTCGCGAATGTAAGTCAGGCGGCTGAATCCGAAGGGGTCGTCACCCTCGGTGAGGAATTTGCGCGCCTCCTCGTCGTAGCACTCCGGATGCTTGCGGAACACTTCCGTGGCGTTGACCGCGAGCGGGCTGTCGACAAAGATCGGCAGCGAGGGGATGCGCTGGGCATCTATTAGTTGGTGGAGCAGCAATACAAGTTGTTGCGTGCGGCCCACGGCAAAGGCCGGCACGATAATCTTACCTCCGCGGCCGGCGGTCCGGTTCACGATGTCGGCCAGCGTATCCGCCGCATGCGCGATCGGCTGGTGGAAGCGGTCCCCATAGGTGCTTTCCATGATGAGGTAGTCGACCGGATCCAGATGCTCCGGATCGCGGATGATGGGCAGTCCGTGCCGGCCCACGTCGCCGGAAAAGGCCAACCGGGTACCATCGGCCTCCAGGATAATCGACGTCGAGCCCAGCATGTGGCCGGCGTTGTAAGTCCGGTACGTCAGGCCCGGGGCGACTTGCTTGGTCTCCTTGAGCGCGACCGGCGCAAACAGAGGGAAGGTCTGTTGGGCGTCTTCGGAAGTGTAAAGAGGCATCACCTCACGGTCATCGCGCCCCAGGGCCTTGCGGTACTGGCGCCGCCGGTTGACGAACTCGGCGTCTTTCTCCTGCAAAAAGGCGGAATCCGTCAACATCGCCAGGCACAAGTCCACGGTGGCGGGGGTCGTGTAGATCGGTCCGCGAAATCCGTTCTTGACCAGGTTGGGCAGATTGCCGCTATGGTCGATGTGGGCGTGCGACAGCATCACGGCCGCGACACTGGAGGCGGGGAAGGGAAACTGGCTGTTGCGCGCGAAGGCTTCCTGGCGGCGCCCCTGGTGCAGGCCGCAATCGAGCAGATATCTTTTTCCGCCGGTTTCCACTTCATGCATGGATCCGGTGACAGTCTTGGCGGCGCCCCAAAAGGTAAGTTTCATGATTGGAATACAATTCAAATATATACAACCGGGCCAAATATAAGATGCGGAAGCTGCTGCTCATCGCGCTCCTTGCGTTTCAGGTGTCCGCGCAGAAGAAGCCGGCTACGCTGGAAACGCTGAACGATTACCGGGGCGGCACGCCGCGCGGCCTTCCGGGAGAGCCGGTTTGGGCGCCGGATGGGAAGACGTTTCTGTTCCGCCAGCGCTCCGAATTGCGGCTCTATGAGCTGGCTAAAAAGCAGGCGAGGGATCTGGCGGATCTTGCGCCGCTCGATGCATCCGTGGCGACTCCGCCCAGCGCCGAACGCTACGAGTGGGAGAATCGCCGCGTGGATGAGGCGTCCCTGCAATGGGACGCGGCGGGCAAGCAGGTGTTGTATTTCAGCGACGGCGACATTTTTCTGATCGACGCGGCCGATGGCCGGTGGAAACAGTTGACGAAGACGGCCAGCGCCGAGCGCGACCCGAAATTTTCTCCCGACGGCAAGCGGATCTCGTTCCGGCGCAACTGGGATCTGTATGTGATGAACCTTGCCGACGGAGCGGAGACGCGGCTGACGGCCAATGGCTCCGACACGCTGCGCAACGGCGGCGTGGATTGGGTGTATCCGGAGGAACTGAGCCTGGGGACCGCGTATTGGTGGTCGCCGGATTCGAAATCGATTGCGTATCTGCAATTCGACGTGAGCCAGGAGCCGCTGTATCCGCACGAAGACTTGCGCGGGACGCGGCCCGTGTACGAGCCGCAGCGCTATCCGAAAGCCGGAGAGAACAATCCGCAGGTGCGCCTTGGAGTAGTTCCAGCAAGCGGAGGCGTGACGCGCTGGCTGGAGTTGGGCGATACGGCGCGGACGTCGCTCATCGCACGTGCCGGGTGGGCCGATGCCGCGCATGTTTACGCGGTCCGGACCAATCGCGTACAGAACCAGATGGAGATTCTGGTCTTCGACGATGCTTCCACTGTGCCGCGCGTCGTGTATCAAGAAAAAGACCCGTTCTGGATCAATATCGAAGGCGATCCGGTTTTTCTGCGCAACGGCAAGCGGTTTGTGTGGACCAGCGAACGCGACGGATTCCGGCATCTGTATGTTTTTTCGGCGGGCGGGGGAGATCCGAAGCAATTGACCAAGGGCGCCTGGGTGGTGAGCGACATCGTGGGCGTGGATGAACACGCGCGGCGCGTGTATTTCCGCTCGACGGAAGACTCTCCCCTGGAACGCCAGTTGTACAGCGTGAAACTGGACGGCACGGACAAGCGGCGGGTAACCAGAGGCGCGGGTACGCATCGCGTTTCGATGGCGCCAAGCTGCAACGCGTTCCTCGATGTCTATTCCAACTTGAGCTCTCCGCCGGAAGCCACGTTGCGTACGGCCGCCGGCGACCCGATCGCCGTATACCGCGCGGCGGACCGGCGCGCGCAAGAGCAGTTCGAGGTGCTGCCCACCGAGATCGTGACGTTCCAGGGAAGGTCCGGCGTGGTGTTTTACGCAACGATGATCAAGCCCGCGGGGTTCGATCCGGCGAAGAAGTATCCGGTATTTGTGAATGTCTATGGAGGCCCGCACGCGCAGGCGGTGCGCAACGCCTGGCCGGGGTTCGGAATCGATCAGGTTTACGCGCACAAGGGCTATGTAGTGTGGCAGATGGATAATCGCGGTACGGCGGGGCGGGGACACGGCTTTGAAACGCCGGTGTTCCGCAAGTTGGGCGCGGTGGAAGCGGCCGATCAGCGCGAAGGCATTGAGCATTTGATCGCGATGGGGTTCGTGGACCCGGCCCGCATCGGCGTCAACGGCTGGAGTTACGGAGGTTTCATGACGCTCAACCTGCTGCTGAACGCGAATGATCTGGTGCGCGCGGGCTTCGCCGGCGCCCCGGTGACGGACTGGCGCAACTACGACAGCATTTACACGGAACGCTACATGGGACTGCCCACGGAGAACGAAGAAGGCTACACCGCGTCGGCGCTGCCGGCGCAGGCGGGCAAGTTACGTGGCCGGCTGATGATCGCTCATAACATTGAAGACGACAACGTACTGTTCCAAAACACGCTGCAGATGATCAGCGCGCTGGAAGCCGCCGGCAAACAGTTCGAGCTGGCCCTGTACCCTCAGAAAACACACCAAGTGAGCGGCGCGGCGGCACGGCAACTGGAAGCCGCCATGCTCGATTTCTTCGAGCGGAGTTTAAAGCCCGCCATCCCGGGTGAGGGCCGCCAGTAGCAGCCGGGTAATGTGCGATTGGTAATGCTCTGGAGTCCAGCCGCGCTGCAGAACCAGGTCTTCCCAGGTCCTCAGCGAAGTGATCGTCCAGAGTAGATCTGCCGCTGCCGCGGGGTCGATATCTTTTCGCAATTCCCCTTCGCGCTCCAACCGCGCGATCAGCTGGCGGCAACCCTCCAGGCGGTGCTGAAGGCGGTCCTGCCAGGAACGTTCCGCCGCGTCATCCGTCCGGCGTACGGCATCCACCGCCCGGGCCACGGCCCAGATGTCCGGATTGGTGCGCGCCTGAAGAGCCACCATTGCCGACAGCGCCGCTCTTGCGGTTGGCGCGCTGTTGACGCGTTGAATTTCTTCCGCCAAGCCCCGTTTGTGGTCCACGTGGCGGGCCAGGGCGACCATCAGGTCGGCGCGATCGGCGAAGTGCAGGTACACGGCTTGCCGGGAGACGCGGGCGGCTTTGGCGATTTGGGCCATGGTCACGCGGGCGTCGCCGCGGCGCGCGATCAAGGCCAGAGCCGCTTCCAGAATGCGCCCCTTGGAATTTGTTATTGACACAATGTCAAGCTGTGGTGTATTCTTCTTGCGTTGGGAGGTTGACACTATGTCAAGTATAGCAATGGCTGCTCCGGGATCAAAGGCGGAAGCAAAGCCGGAAGTGCAGCCAGACTTCCTGCGGCTGGAGAACCGGCATACGGGAGAAATTCTACGCATGCGCCGGATGCGCGACGCGAAGGGCGGGATGATGCTGTCCCTTGACAGTTCCCTTCCGCCGGGGAGGAGCGGCCCACCGCTGCACGTGCATTTTTACGAACACGAGGGGGGAACGGTGAAAGCAGGAACGCTCGGCGCGCGCGTGGGCGGCAAGACGATGATTGTGCCGGCAGGGGGAACCGCTGTGTTGCCAGCCGGAGTGGCCCACGCCTGGTGGAACTCAGGGGATGACTTATTGGAATTAAGCGGGCACGTGGCTCCTGTCGTGGATCTGGATCGCTACCTGCAGGCCGTGTTCGCAGTCGTGAACGCGGGTCCCTTCGGCCAGCCTCCAATCTTCTACATGGCGCATGTCATGTGGCGGCACCGGCATACGCAGCAGTTGGCGATGCCCCCGAGAATCATTCAACGCATCGTTTTTCCCGTGATCATCCTGATCGGCCACCTGCTTGTCAAGTACCAGGGCGGCAACTGGCCGGGCTCGCCCGCGTCGTGCCCGGGCGCGCCCGAAGAATGAGCGGGCGTCCGCTGCCCTGTCCGGGCTGGTCGGTATACGCGCTGCCCGCGCCGCGTCGTCCCCATGCCGTTGGCGGCGCGGTAGAATTGGGAGTCGCCTCCCATGAAGCTTATCGCCGCAGTTGTGCCACTGATCGCCCTACTGGGAGCCTGCAACCGGCCGGCTCCGGCTAACGTTGCGGGCACGGTGAACGGGCGCGCGATCACGTACGCGGAACTCGACAAGCAGTTCGAGGCGCAATTTGGGGGACCGGCCGGTGAGCGGTCCAGCGGCGATCAGGCCCAAATCCAGAAGGTCGAAGTGCTGCGCACCATGGTGGACAACGAAATCATGCTGCAGCGCGCGGAGCGCTTGGGGTTGATGGCGGTGGATGCCGATGTTGACGCCAAGTTTACCGAACTGAAGTCCCCTTACACGCAGGAAGAATTCCAGAAGCAATTGGATACCCGCAAGATGTCGATGGACGAGCTGAAGGCGCAGTTGCGGCGCGACCTGAGCGTGCAAAAGTTGTTCAATAAGGAAATTACTTCGCGGATCAGCATCAGCGAAAAGGACATTACGGATTTCTACAACGCCAACCGGGCCAGCTTTAATGTAACCGAGCCGCAAATCCACATGGCGCAAATTCTGGTGACGCCCACGCCGGATCCCAGTGTCCGGAACCTGAAGAACGACAAGGCGCAGGATGACGAGCAGGCCCGCAAGAAAATCCAGAGCATCGATACACGGCTCCGCCGCGGTGAGGACTTTGCGATGTTGGCGCAGAACTATTCCGAAGACACGGCGTCTTCGCAGAACGGCGGGGATCTGGGGTTCATTCCGGAATCGGCGCTGGAAAAGGCCAACGTGGAGCTGCGCAAGATGGTGACGTCGTTGCGCCCGGGCGAGACCAGCGCGCCGATTCACACCGCGGAAGGTTACCGCGTTCTGAAAGTGATTACCCGCGAGACCGCCGGGCAACGCGAGCTCTCCGATCCGAAAGTGCAGCAGACCATCCGCGAGACGCTGATCAACCGTAAGGACCAGTTGCTCAAGGCCGCCTATTATGAGATGGCCCGCAATGACGCCAAGGTGATCAACTACTTCGTCAACGGAATCGTGGGCGAAGGCCAGAAAAAGTAATGCGCGCCGCGCTATGGCGCCGGCGTCTTTTCGAGCTGCTGTTTACTCCAGAGCCGCGATGGACCGAGCGCGACCGCTTTCTCAAACGCCGCGCGGGCTTCCGCATTGCGGTTAGCTTTCCGCAGGGCGATTCCCAGCCATAAGTGAGCCTCCGCGAGGCGCGCGTCCAGCTCGATGGCTTTCTGGAAATCCCGGATGGCGAGATCCACGCCGCCTCCCAGCATTGCGGGCAGATAGTAATTGCCAATGCCGCGGCTCAGGTAGTTGAGGGGGGCTTTGGGATCCAGGCTCACGGCCTTATTCACTTCGTCCAAGGCGCAGCGGCCGAACTTGAGTGCTCCGATGCCGCCGACCGCGCCTGCCGCCTGGCCGCACAACGTGCCCAAGAGCCGATGGTATTCGGCAACGTCACCCTTAACCGCGATGGAGCGTTCGGCGTATCTCATGCCGGCTTCGGCGGCCGAGCGGGCCCGTCCCTTGTCGCGCACTTCCTCGGCCACTTCGGCCAGCGTGGAGTTGGCGAGCGCCGCGCCGTATTGTATTTCCGCGTCGGTGGATTGTTTATCGGCCAGGGAGGCAGCTTGCCCGGCGATCCGCTCCAATAGCGGGCGGTCCTGCGCGTCGCGCGCCTTCCGCATGTCCGCGTGCCAAGGCGGAGCGGCGGCAAGCAACAGGAGCATCCATAGACTAGAAATCGCCATCAAAACCCGCGCATAAAATCTTAGACTCGCGCCGGCGGAAAAAAGTTACGCCGAACGGTAACTCCCCAGTATTCTCAGAAAGTCGGCGACTTCCGCGAGGTGATGCAAGGCGTTATGAACCGCGGGATCTTCCTGGCGGCCGACCAGATCCAGGTAGAACAAGTACTCCCAGGGCTTGCCGCGCAGAGGCCGGGATTCGATCTTAATCAGATTCACGTCGCGCAGCGCCAGGGCGCTCAGCGAACGAAACAGCGCTCCGGGGACGTTCTTCGTGGAAAACACCAGAGAGGTTTTCCAGGGCCGTTTCGAGGAGCCGGGGACGGCGCGCGGTTTGGCGCCTTCCGGCTCCAACAGGCAAAAGCGGGTGAAATTCTGGCGGTCATCTTCAATGCCGCGCTTCAGGATGCTGGCTTTGTAGGTCTGGGCGGCGAGTTCGGAGGCGATGGCGGCGGCTCCGGCGGGACGGTCCTCCATCACCATCTTTACGCTGCCGGCCGTGTCGTAAAACGGGACCCTTTGGACTTGCGGGTACTTGGCGAAGAAGTCCAGACACTGATTCAGAGCCACGGGATGGGAGTAGATGGTTTTGAGCGACCGGAACGTGACGCCGGGTGGCGCGATTAGATTATGGATCACGCGGACACTGGTTTCCGCGGTAATGACAAAAGGATACTTAAGGAGCAAGTCGTAATTTTCGTGGACCGAACCGGCCAGGGAGTTCTCCAGGGGGATGACGGCCGCGTTCACCTTGCCGGCTTTGAGAGCGGCGAAAGCCTGATCGAACCTCTGGTGGGGCACCGGTTGCGCCCGCATGCCCAGAAGCTGCTGGATGGCCTGTTGGCTGAAGGCCCCCAATTCGCCCTGGAACGCGATCTTCATGGGCTTTTTTGCTGTCATCTTTTTCCTTCCCTCCGGCTGCCCTCCCATTGCCGGGCATCGGCGGCGGGAGATCCAGCCAATGCCAGTATGCGATCCACGCTATCTTCGACGATTTCGGCGACCGATTTGGGCTGGTGGTAGAAGGCGGGCATGGGAGGCGCGATGATCGCGCCCATCTCCGCGAGCGAGGCCATGGAGCGCAGGTGGCCGGCGTGCAACGGGGATTCTCGCACCATCAGGATCAGCCGGCGGCGCTCCTTCAGCGCCACGTCGGCGCAGCGGATAATCAAGTTGGAGCTGATGCCGTGGGCAATGGCCGACATGGTGTGAATGGAACACGGCGCGATCACCATGGCGTCCACCGGGTACGATCCGCTGGACAGCCGGGAGCCAATGTCTTCCACCGGATAGGAGTGGTGAGCCAGGGCCTTGAAGTCGGCGGCCGCCTTTCCCAGTTCCAGGTGCGCGGTCCGTTCCCCGGAACGGGAGAGAATCAGGTGTGTCTCCACCTGGGGCTGCTGCTCGCGTAATTTTTCCAGGAGCCGCCAGCCGTAAATACTGCCGCTTGCTCCGGTCACCCCCACGATAATGCGCAACGATATCCGCCTTCTTTACGACGCTGTTTGGGCGCCTACCCCGCCGATTCTCTAATATTGAGCGACTGTGGAAAATCTTGTTCCGAATTCAGAACGAATCACTTGCCATGGCCGCATCGGGCCGCTATAATTCAACATCGCGCCAATCAGCCGTAGGATCACACGGAAGTGCTCCTAGCAGTACCGAATGACTACCAGCCAAGCCTCTATCATCGAGGAACCAGGACAGAAACTCAAGCGGGTTCGGGAACGCCTCGGACTCCGTTTTCGCGATGTCGAAGAGGCCAGCGCCAGAATTGCCTCACGCCGGAAAAACGACGAGTTTCTTCTGGCCCTGAGCCGGCTGGCCGACATCGAAAACAAGGGCACCATACCTTCCATTTACCGCTTGTACTCGCTGTGCGCGATCTACCGGCTGGACATGCCGGAAGTGCTGGCCTGGTACGGGATTTCTCTAGATACTATGCCAGGAGACGCTTCCTTGCAAGAGTCGCTAGTATGTGATCTGTCCGGTTGAATTCACACATGAACTGTCCGCTTTGAAAAAGCGGCGGAGGAAGCTGAGGGGTGGACCCCAGCCAGCAATACTCCGCGGCGGAAACGGAGCGGATGATGAAACTGCAAGACGTGTTACTGAAG
>CAMAVI010000004.1 GCA_945861625.1 Candidatus Sulfopaludibacter sp. SbA3 | reverse complement strand
TATCATCAAACATACGGGTAAACATCCGTTGGAGGTCACGCCAATGACGAAACGTCTATTGCTCGCACTCTGCGCCGCGACTGTTGCACAGGCCGGTCTGGTCCGCTTGGATATCAAGGAACGCAGCGACGTTCTGGACGGCCAGGCGTTCGGAAATGCCGGCGCGTATGAGCGGCTGGCCGGCAAGGCTTACTTCGCCGTGAATCCGAAGCTCGCCGTCAATCAGCCCATCGCCGACATTGACAAGGCCCCGCGCAATAAAGACGGCATGGTGGAGTTCTCCTCCGACTTCTACCTGGTTCGCCCCAAGGACGCCAAGAAGGGCAACGGCACCGTGCTCTACGAAGTATCGAACCGTGGCGGCAAGACCATGGTGCTGCACATGAACCGCGCCACGGCTTCGCTCGATCCGCGCACGCCCGCCGATTTCGGCGACGGCTTCCTCATGAATCAGGGCTACACGCTGCTGTGGTTGGGCTGGGAGTTCGACATGCCGGAAGCCCCCAACGTGGTGTATCTGTATCCTCCGCCTACGCAGGGAGTGCAGGGAATTGTGCGCGCCGAGTGGACGCTGGAGCGCAAAGAAACCCGTCACATGGTGTCCGACCGCAACTTCAAGCCGTATACGGTGATGAATCCCGATGACCCGAATCTGAAGCTCACCGTGCGCGATCTGGTGGAGGGTCCGCGGACCACCATCCCGCGCGGCGACTGGCACGTGGAAAACAGCCACACGGTGGTGAGCAACGCGGGCTTCGAGCCGGGCCGCATTTACGAACTGGTCTACACGTCGCAGAATCCGCCGGTTGCCGGTACTGGCTTGGCCGCGGTCCGCGACATGGTGTCCTGGATGCGTTACGGCGGCTACACCGCGGGCGCGCCGGAACCGGTGGCGCCGTTGAAGCATGCTTACGGCTTTGGCGTTTCGCAGAGCGGACGCTTTCTGCGCACCATGATGTACTTCGGTTTCAATCGCGACGAGCGCGAACGGAAAGTGTTCGACGCGCTTCTCGTGGATGTTGCCGGTGGTGGACGCGGCGGGTTCAATATGCGCTTTTCCCAGGCCTCGCGCGATAGTAATCCGTTTACGAACACGCTGACGCCGGTCGACATTTTCCCCTACACGGATCTGGAGCAGACCGATCCGCAGACCAACCTGAAGGATGGGATTCTGACCCACTCACTGAAGCCCGAATTCTGGCCCAAGATTTTCTACATCAACTCCGGCTATGAATACTACGGGCGCGCGGCTTCGCTCATCCACATCAATCTGGACGGAAAGTCAGATGCCAAGATTGCTCCCAGTACGCGGATCTACTCGATGGCAAGCGGCCAGCATGGTCCCGCCGCGTTCCCGCCGCCCAAGAACGGTACGCAGAATCTGGCCAATCCGAATCCATACACGTGGACCTTCCGTGCCTTCCTCAATTCACTGGACTCTTGGGTGAAGGAAGGCAAAGAACCGCCGCCTTCCAAGTATGCCCGGCTGGCCAACAATGAACTGACGCAGTTGGCCGGCGTGAAATTCCCGAAGATTCCGGGCATCGCCTTTCCGGCGCTGATGCACCTGGCCTATCCTTCCAACTACGGCCCCGAGTTCCGCACCAAAGGCATTGCTTCGCAGGAACCACCCGAGCTCGGCAAGCCTTATCCGGTGATGGTGCCGCAGGTAGATCAGGATGGCATGGACTTAGGCGGCATCCGCATGCCGCAAATCGCGGTTCCGCTCGCGACTTATACGGGCTGGAATCTGCGCTCGCCGGAGATCGGCGCTCCCAATCAGCTTTCCACGCAAATCGGCTCCTTCATTCCGTTCGCGCGCACTAAAGCCGAGCGCATGAAGACCGGCGACCCGCGCCTGTCCATTGAAGAGCGTTATTCCGGCAAAGAGGACTACTTGCAGAAGTTCGAATCCGCTGCCAAGGCCTTGGCCGGCGATCGTTACTTATTGCCCGGCGATGTCCCGGCTCTGACCAAGCGCGGCGCGGCCGAGTGGGATTATGTTAACGTGAAACCGTGAGCCGGTTTTTCGCGTCGCTGCTGTTGGTGCTGTTCAGCTTCCCGCTGATCAGCCCGGCGTTTGCGGAAGTCGATTCTAACATTCCTGCGTGCTGCCGCCGAGCCGGGAGGCACGCTTGCGAGATGGCCGGGCACCGGCATCAAGCCTCCGGCCCCCAACTCGGCACGGATCACTGCCCGCAATTTCCCGGTACCCGGGCAACCCCAGCTTCGGTCAAATTGACCGGTGCGCCGCTCACCACGCACACATTCTTCGTTACCCTGGCGAGCTATCCCGTCCGCCAGGCGCAGCCGCAAGCGCTATACCGGATGTCCCATAGCCGCACCGGCCAGAAACGCGGCCCTCCCTCTCTCCTCGCCTAGCTTTTTCGTTCCCAAGTTCAGAACAAGACCTAACCGAGGAAACTGTAATGTACCGTGCCTTTTTCTGGCTCGGCGTGTTTGCTTTCGGCAGCGCCACGTCATTTATTTCCGCTCAGCAGACCGTAAATTCCGCGAGCGTAACTGGACGGGTGACCGATCCGTCCGGCGCCGTCATCGTGAACGCACAGGTGACTGCGCGCCAGACCGAAACCAACCTGACCAATGCCACGATGACGGATCGCGAGGGGCGTTTCCGGTTTCCGTACCTAAAACTGGGGCCCTATGAGATTAAGGTGCATGGCGATGGATTTGGGGACGCGGTGCGTCCGCTGATATTGACAGTAGGCTCCGCGTTCGAATTGCCTTTCGTGCTCAACATCGCGTCCGCGCAGTCGGATATTACCGTAACCGGGGAACCTCCCGTGCTGGAAGCCGCGCGCACCCAGATTGCGGGCACGGTGCCGCAATCCGTGATTCGGGATCTGCCGCTCAATGGCCGCAACTTCCTGGATGTGGCCTTGCTGGTGCCCGGTGTCTCACCCACGAACACCGGCAGCAATCAGTTGTTCGCGGAAACTTCGGCGGTGCCTGGGCAGGGCATCTCGGTGGGCAGCCAGCGCAACTTTTCGAACAATTTCATTGTGGATGGCCTCTCCGCCAATGACGACGCCGCGGGATTGTCGGGCGGATTCTACGGTCTGGATGTGGTCAACGAATTTCAGGTGGTGACCAGTGGCGGACAAGCCGAGTTCGGACGCGCGCTCGGCGGCTACCTCAACGTTGTTACGAAGAGCGGCACGAATGCGCTGCATGGCGACCTCTACGGTTACTTCCGCGGCAGTGATTGGAACGCGCCGAATTCGCTCTCGCATACCGTATTGCCGCTTACGCAAGCTCAGTATGGCGCCAGCCTGGGCGGACCCGTCCGCAAGGACCGGACCTTCTTCTTCAACAACTTTGAGCAACGAATCTTGAATCAGTCGGGGTTGATCACTATTTCTCCGGCGAACCTGGCGGCGATCAATGCCCGCCTCAACGTCACGGGCTACCAAGGCCCGCGCATCACGACTGGCCTATATCCAAATCCCGTTCACTATTGGAACTATCTGGGAAAGATGGATCATCAGTTCAATAGCCGGGACCTGTTCACGGTCCGTTACAGCACTTACAGCGTGAACGCTACGAACCAGCGTGGGGCGGGGGCGTTGAATGCGGCGTCTGCTTCCTCTCACCTCGACAACAACGATCACACCATAGCCGCGAGCAACGTCTGGACGATTTCTTCGCGGCTGTTGAATGAGACTCGTGGTCAGATCACTCATAGCAACCTGTTGGCTGCACCGAGCGATGATGCGGGTCCGCAGGTGACTATTTCTGGCGTGGCGAACTTCGGACGGCTTTCGAACTCTCCCGTCGGCCGCCTCAACAAATTGTACGAATTAGTGGACAACCTGTCCTATCTGGCAGGAGCGCATTCCTTGCGCTTTGGCGCTAATTTTTTGTACAACGACGATCAGATTTTCTTCCCGCGCACGATTCGCGGGGGCTACGCATTTTCTTCCCTGGCGACCTTCTTGAGCGGGACCTATAACAACCAGGGCTTCACGCAGACGTTCGGGAATCCTACCGTCAACCAAACCAACCCGAACCTCGGCTTCTACGCGCAGGATGAGTGGAAGCTGCATCCGCGTTTTACCCTGAACCTGGGTCTTCGCTACGACCTGCAGTGGGTCAAGACGATCTCAACAGACACCAATAACGTCGCTCCGCGCGCCGGATTCGCTTGGACCCCACTTGAGTCTCGCAAGATGGTGGTGCGCGGCAGCTACGGCTTGTTCTATGACCGGGTTCCGCTGCGGGCCGTGGCGAACGCGCTGCTATCGGCGGGGAACACGACGGATATTGCGCGGATCAACCAAGTGAACGTCCAGTTGTCGCCCACGCAGACGGGTGCTCCGGTGTTCCCGAACATTCTGGCGTCAGGATCGCTCCAGCCGGGGGTGTTCTTCAACTTCACCACCATGCAGCGGGATCTTCAAAACGCCTACTCGCAGCAGGGGAGTCTAGAAATAGAGCAACAGATCGGGCGCAACGCAACCGTAAGCGTCGGCTATCAACACTTGCGAGGCCTGCACTTGATTGCCACGCAGAACCAAAACGTCCCCACGTGCGCCGCCGCGGGAACCAACAATGGTTGCCGTCCGGTCGCCGGCTACGCGAACAACAGCCGCTATTCATCCCTGGCGGACTCACATTACGACGGACTGCATGTTTCCTTCTCGCAGCGGCCGTCGCGCTGGGGCAGTTTCCGGATCTCCTACGCCTATTCGAAGGCACTGAACAACGTCGGCGAGTTCTTCTTCAGTCAACCGATCAACCACTACAACATCTGGCAGGATTATGGCCGCTCCGATGACGATCAGCGCCAGCGTTTTGTGTTCAACGGCAGCATCCATAGTTCTCTGGCGCGCCCCAAGAACGCGCTTCAGTGGCTGACCAACGGCTACACGTTGAGCACAATGCTGCAGTATTATTCAGCATTGCCCTTCAATATCACGACAGGCACTAACACCGTTCAGGGAACGGCCGGGCGGCCCACCGTCAACGGCGTGTTCATCAATCGCAACGCGGGTACCGGTTTCGACTTCGTCAATCTGAACCTTCGCCTGAGCCGCGCCGTGCAGTTGGGCGAACGCTGGCGCGCGGAAGTGATGGCGGAAGCGTTCAATGCGCTGAATCACACCAACGGACTGACCAGGAACGGCGTGTTTGGAACCGGCGCTTACCCGTCGACTGCCTCGTCCACCTTCGGGCAAACTACCGCCGTCAACGATTCGCGCAGCATGCAACTCGCGCTGCGGCTTTCCTTCTGAGGACAACATGATCTTGATTCCAGCTCTTCTTCTGTTAGCGGCACAAATTCAACCGGAACCCAACAAACCTGCTTACCGGCAGCCGCAACTCGCGGTAGGCCATGGGCAAGTTGCCCTCACCTTTGGAGCCGAGCGCGCGATCTACTTCGCTTCGTCCATGGACGGAGGACGAAGTTTTTTGCCGCCCGTTAAAGTGGCCACTGTCGAAGTGCTGGCTGTGGGGCGGCACCGCGGACCTCGCGTGACCATCCTCAAGGACGCGATCCTGGTCAGCGCCGTCGTAGGCGAGAAGGTCAGCACGTCTCCCCATGCCCACGGACTACCGGCTGACGGTAACATCACAGTCTGGCGTTCCGAGGATCATGGGAAGACTTGGTCCCGCTCGGGAATCGTCAACGATGTTCCCGGCGCCGCTCGCGAAGGATTTCACGCCATTGCCCAGGACGCAGCCGGCCATCTGACGGCGGTTTGGCTGGATCTGCGCGCCAAGGGCACCCAGTTATACACCTCCCGGTCAGCGGATGGTGGCCATTCCTGGTCCAAGAACGTGCTGGCATATGCATCGCCTTCGGGAACCATCTGCCAGTGCTGCGCGCCTTCCGCGGCGGTTGATCCCAATGGCCATATCGCCGTCATGTGGCGCAATGTGCTCGACGGCGCCAGGGACATGTACGTGGCCTCCGCCGAAGGAATGGGCTTCGGCCCGGCGCGCAAGCTGGGAACCGGCACCTGGAAGCTAGACGCCTGCCCCATGGACGGCGGCGCGGTTGCGCTCGACCAAGGACACCTTACCTCTGTGTGGAGACGTGAGGGTGACGTTTACCGCGCCGATCCAGGGAAGCCCGAACAGCGAATCGGTACGGGAAAAGACATCGCCGCCGCGAGCACGCCGTCCGGCCTGTATGTGGCATGGTCCAAGGGCGCGGGGCTGGAAATCCTGGCTCCCCACGCGAGTGCGCCGGTCCCCTTGGCGGCGCGGGGCGGCTTCGTAAACTTGGCGGCTTTGCCCGACGGTTCCGTACTGGCTGCGTGGGAAGCGGACGGCTCCATTTTCGTTGAACCCGCTGGGGCAGGCGCTAAGCCAAGTCCCATGCATGCAGGTCAATAAGATACATATTTCTGGATCTAATATCCCGAAATTCACAGATTGCCCTTGTGGCTCCTAGGCAAGTGCCATAATATCAATCAGAAAGCTCTGGTTTCTGATTGGTGTTTTGCGTGCTCTATGAATATTCGGATAAGTGTCGTTGTCTGTCGTAGCCTAATGTAGCCGCCCGATGAAAGAGCTGAAGCAACAACTTATTGGTGCCCTCCTGGTGATCATCACCATGGCGGCGATTGTTGCGGCAGCCATCAACCTTCAGCAACAGGGTAAATTCCACCTTCCCGACGACGGTGTAACGTGGCTCGATCAGAGCCAGGGTGAGCGCCGGAACTCGGCTGTGGTCGCCGTTTACGTCGCTGCGGAAAGCCCGGGCGAGAAAGCGGGCCTGCACAAGGGCGACCATCTGGTTTCGATCGCCGGATTGACCATTCAGCGGGCTCTGGATGTCACGGCGGTTCTGGCGCGGCTAGGTCCTTGGAAGAAAGCGGAATACAAGGTCCTGCACGAGGGTGTGGAGGTGCCTGCCAGCGTGATTATCGGCGAGGCTGAACACGATTCCACGATTTACTACCAGTACGCCGTTGGCGCCGTATATGCGGCGATTGGGTTCTTCGTATATTTCCGCCGCGGCAGCGCGCCGCGCGCGGTGCACTTTTTCATCCTGTGCATTGCCAGTTTCATCCTGCATACGTTCCACTACACGGGCAAGCTGAACAATTTTGATAAGGTGATGTACCTGGGGAATCTGGTGGCCGGGTTCCTGGCTCCCACGTTGTTCCTGCACTTCAGCTTCGTGTTTCCCGAGCCCCAGAATTGGATTCGCAAACGGGGCGCCGCCCTGCTGGTGTACATGCCCGGTTTCATCTTTCTCACCGCCCACCTGAGCGTCGTGAACGGGTGGATGACCACGGCCGCGCCGATGCTCGAAGTGCGCTGGCTGCTCGACCGCATCTGGCTGGGCTTCCTGTGCGCGATGTATCTGGCGGGCGCCGCGGTCCTGCACTCGCAACTGCGCCGCGCGGACGATCCGGTGATTCGCTGTCAATTGACTTGGCTGCGCAATGGCGCCGTGGTGGGAATCGTGCCGTTTGGCGCGATTTACGTGGTGCCTTACCTGCTCGGTATTCCGCCGACGCATTTGACCAATCTTGCCGTGCTGTCGCTGCCCCTGATTCCGCTGACGTGGGCCTACGCGATCCTGCGTTATCGCCTGATGGACGTGGACATCATCTTCCAGGAAGGCTACGTCTACACCTTGGCTACGCTGTGCGTGCTCGGCATATTCTATGGCGTCGTTTTCTCCCTGAGTAAGGCCGCCGATCCCAGTGGCGCGGCTATGGTGGCGCTGATCCTGATCGCCGCGTTTGTGTTTCAGCCCATCCGCAAGTGGATTCAAGAGCAGCTCGACCGCTACTACTTCTACAAAGACCGTTACGACTACCGGCGCACTCTGATTGAGTTCGCGCGGGAGCTGGGATCGCCTTCCGATATTGGGCAGATGCTGGAAACCGTCGCGGACCGTTTGATTCGCACGCTGGGTATCCGGCACGTCGCGTTCTTCGCGTGGGACGAGGCGGCGGGGGAGTTTCGGCTGGAACTCGCCAGCAACCGTCAAGGCCGGCAGGCCGTCGGCCAGGGGCATGGATTGGATCTGGCGTTCTTGAGCCCAAACCCCAATAAGCCCTATCTGTTCTTCGAACGCACGCGCAACATGCTGGACGTGGTTTCCCACGAAATGCCGGTAGCCGTGCGCCGCACGATCGCGGATTTGGAACTGACGTACTACCTGCCATGCTCGGCACGGGGCCGTACCATCGCTTATCTGGGCGTCAGCCGCACCGAGAGCGGCGACTTTCTTTCCAGTGACGATGTCGAACTGCTGGTCACGCTGTCCGGTTACGTCGGGATTGCCGTGGACAACTGCATGCTGTACCGGTCGCTGTCGAGCAAAGTCGAAGAGTATGAGCGGCTGAAGGAGTACTCCGAGAATATCGTCGAGTCCATTCACGTCGGCATTCTGGCGGCTGACCTGGATGACCGCGTGGAAAGTTGGAACTCGCAAATTGAGCGCCTCACGGGAGTATCCCGCGTGGAAGCGATCGGCCGGACCCTCGACCAGTTGTTTCCGGTAGACCTGTGCAATGCACTCAATCCCTTGCGGGCGACCCGCGGCATTCATAATCTGTATAAGTTCGCGCTGCGGCCGCCGGGGCAAGGCAATCCCGTCACGGTCAATATCGCGGCGGCACCGCTGTTTTCAAAAGACGGTGCCCACATCGGCCGCCTGATTATCTTGGAGGACATCACGGATCGCGCCGAACTGGAGCGCCGCCTGATGCAGGCCGACAAGTTGAGTTCGATCGGTTTGCTCGCGGCCGGTGTGGCGCACGAGGTGAATACGCCGCTGGCGGTCATCTCCACCTATGCCCAGATGCTGGCGAAGCAAATCTCCGGGGATGCCGAAAAGGCTCCGCTGCTCGAAAAGATCGCGCGGCAAACCTTCCGCGCCAGTGAGATTGTCAATTCGCTCCTTAATTTTTCCCGGACTTCTACTACGGAATTCGTTGCCCTCGATTTGAACAAAATCATCCGTGAGACCTTGAATTTGGTGGATCATCAACTGGTGCAGGCGCGCATTGACGTGAAGCTGGCGCTGGACGACCAACTCCCTCGGATCAAGGGCAACGCGGGCAAGCTGCAGCAGGTGTTCTTGAATCTGGTGTTAAACGCGCGGGACGCCATGGAATCCGGCGGAGCGCTGACGGTGCGGACCAGTGTCCGCGCCAGCACTGGAAGCAGACGGGTGGTGCACGTGAGCGTAACCGATTCTGGTGCTGGGATTGCCGCGGATAACCTCACGCGCATCTTTGATCCCTTCTTTACGACGAAGGCGGCCATGAAGGGAACTGGACTCGGCCTCTCCGTCAGCTATGGGATCGTCAAAGAGCACGGCGGCGAGATCGAAGTGGAGAGCAGGCCGGGTGCGGGTACACGATTCGAGCTGTCTTTCCCCGAAGCCGTAGCCGAACCGAAGCCGGAACTTCTTCCCAGGCAACCCGCTCCGCAACGGAATGAACCGGCGCCGGCAATTGCCACCTCTTCCGTGGCCGTCTCGACGCTGGGCGCGGCCGTGGCGCAATCGAATAACATCATCCAATAAATGGCCAGCACCCTTCCTGATCTGCCGCCGGACGTCACTACCCAGGACGCGTCGCGCGGCCACATTTTGGTCATCGACGACGAGCCCGATATCCGGGAAAGCCTGGAAATGCTGCTTTCCTCCGAAGGCTATCGCGTGGAGCTGGCGGCCAATGCAACCCAGGGCCTGAAGCGCGTCGAGGCTTCCACCTTCGATCTGATCCTGCTGGATCTGATGATGCCGGACAAGAGCGGCATGGAGGTTCTGCGGGAAATTCGCGGGCGCGACCGCGAGACGCCTATTTTTTTGATTACGGCGTACGGCTCGGTGGAATCCGCCGTTACCGCGCTCAAGCACGGTGCGAACGACTATTTTTCCAAGCCCTGGGACAACGAGAAGCTTCTGATCGAGATTGAGCGCATGATCTCAACGCGCCAACTGGAGCGCGAAAATACCGAACTGAAGCGCGCCCTGCGCCAGCGCTACAGCTTTCCCAACATCGTTGGCAAGAGCGAACGGATGCTCAAGATTCTGGATCTGGTGGCGCAAGTGGCGGTCTCGCGGGCCACGATCCTGATCACCGGGGAAACCGGCACCGGCAAGGAACTGATCGCCAACGCGATCCATGCGCATTCGGCGCGCGCGGAGCACCCTTTTGTGCCGGTGCATTCCGGCTCTGTCCCACCAGATCTGTTGGAATCGGCATTGTTCGGCCATGTGCGCGGCGCGTTCACCGGCGCGGTGGCCTCGCGCAAGGGCTACTTCGAGACGGCGAATCACGGAACGATCTTCTTCGACGAAATCGGGACCATTTCGCTGGAGACCCAGACCAAGCTGCTTCGCGTGATTCAGGAACGCGAGTTCATGCCGCTGGGGTCGACGGAGACCCTCAGAGTGGACGTGCGCATTGTCGCGGCGACCAACGCCGATCTCAAGAAGCTGGTGGAGGAGGGGAAATTCCGCGAAGACCTCTACTATCGCCTCAACGTCATCAATCTGGCCCTGCCGCCGCTGCGCGAGCGCAAGGAAGATATCCCCGCGCTGGTGTCTCACTTTTTCACCAAGTACTGCCGCGAGAACGAAAAGCTGCTCGATGAAAAACGTAACTCCCGGCTGGTGTTTGAGCCGGACGCGCTGCAAGTTCTGATGGACCACGCCTGGCCTGGGAACGTCCGGGAACTGGAAAACGTGGTGGAACGCGCCGTGGTGCTGGCGTCGCAGCCCACGGTGCCGGTGGATGTTCTCCCGGAACACCTGCTCGAAGCCAAGGGCTTGCGCATCCGGCGGGATGAAAGCGGAACTTTACCTTCCGACGCCTCGCTGTTTGAAATCGTAGCGGATTATGAGCGCCGCAAAATCATCGAGCAAATGGAGGCTTCCGAATGGAGCCAGACCGCGGCGGCGGAAGCGCTGCGGATTCCGCTTTCCACGCTCAACCAGAAGATCAAACGCCTCAATATTGAAGTCCGCAAGCGTTCCGGGGCATGATCGTGAACGCACAGCGAATGCGTTGTGCGCGGTGCAATGATAGTCACAGCCGTTCTGATATAAGCCGGAGAAGAATCCCTTGAGAACACTTTGTGCCGCCGCACTCCTGATTGCGACTTTCGCCCTGGCCCAGAAGCCGGAAGATCCGCGTCTGCTGATCCCCACCAAAGCGCCGGCGATGAATGTAGTCGCGGTGCCCAACCCGCTGCCGTTGCCGCCAGGCATGGATCTGGGCGCGCCCGCTGCCTCGGCCTACGATTCCCACGGCCACCACATCGTTCTTTTCCGCGGCCGCTATGCCTTTGCGGAATTTGATGAGAACGATAAGTTTATCCGCGTCTTTGGCGAAGGCCTGTTCACCAGAGCGCACGGCCTGAAGATCGACAAAGACGACAATATGTGGGCCGGCGATGTTACCGACAGCTATGTCGTCAAGGTCAATCCCCAAGGCAAGGTTCTGATGACCATCGGAACCAGGGGCAAGCGGGGCGACTGGAATGAGGCCACAGGCTCCCATTTGTTGAGTGAGCCGAATGACTACGCCATCGGCCGCAACGGAGACATTTTCATCGTCCAGGGGCACAGCTTTGGCAAGGGCGATTCCAGGGTCCTCAAGTTCGACAAGAACGGCAAGTTCATCAAGACCTGGGGCGGCATCGGAACCGAGCCGGGCAAGTTCGTGGTGGCGCATGGGATCGATATTGACGCACACGGTCGATTGTGGATTGCCGACCGGGAAAACCAGCGCATTCAGGTATTCAATCAGGACGGCAAGTTCGTCCGCCAGATGAAGTATGTTGGGTTACCTTGCAACATGGTGATCGGCAAGCAGTACGTGTATATGGCCAACGGCTTTACGGGCCAGCTTCTACAGTTGGATTTGAACGGTAAAGTGCTGGCGGCGGCAGGCAAGGTCGGCACCGGAACCGGCGAATTTGAAGAGGCTCACTCGGTTGCGGTCGGCCCCAAGGGTGAGATTTGGGTGGCGGATACCATTCGTAGCGCGATCCAGAAGTTCGTGAAAAAGTAGAATCCGCGGAACGGGCCGGAACCGGCGCGCTTGACAAACAGATAAACCCAATCCTAGCATGGAGTTTGGAGCCAGGAGGCCGACTTGATCAAACTCGACATCATCAATGAAGTCGTTAACCGGACGGGTATCACGAAGACCAAAGCCGAGATGGCCGTGGAAACCGTTTTCGAAAGCATGAAGCGCTCCCTTGGCCGTGGCGAGCGTATCGAGTTGAGAGGCTTCGGCATTTTCAACGTCCGCCCGCGTAAGACCGGTATCGGACGCAACCCGCGCACGGGCGCTGAAGTAGCCATCCCACCGGGCAAGGCCGTTCGCTTCAAGCCCGGCAAGGAATTGCAGACTCTCGAATAGTGCAGTCCGCCGCCCGTGCCCAACGGCTATCCGCAACCTGACCAACGGTTTCCCGAAGAGCGCTTTGGCGGCTTCGAAGATCAATCCTTTGAGCAGGAAGCCAGGATTCGCCACCGTTATTGGTTGCACGCGCTGCTTCTTCTGTTGACCCTTTTCAGCACGACGGTGGTGGGTGCAAGCCTCGCGGAGAGCTTTGCCGCCAACCGTCCATTTTCCCTCGATGCTGCTTTTGCCGGATATGGGAGGGCGTTCCATCGGCCGTCCTATCTGCTGGCGGGTCTGCCGTTTTCGCTGACACTGCTCACGATTCTGATGGCGCATGAAATGGGCCATTATCTGACGGCGCGATACTATGGCGTGGACGTTTCGTTGCCCTATTTCCTGCCTGCGCCGACATTGATCGGAACGTTTGGCGCTTTCATCCGGATCCGTTCCGGAATCTATTCCAAGCGGGCGCTGTTTGATATCGGCATTGGCGGACCGCTGGCGGGATTCGTGACGCTGATGGCGCCGTTGATCGTGGGATTATTACTCTCCAGGGCGGTGCCCGGACTCGGCGCGAGAGGCGACGTCATCCTGGGGAGTCCAGCGATCATGCGTCTGTTGGAATGGCTTATCTTTCCCGGAATTCCGGCCCGCGACATCTCCCTGCACCCGATGGCTTGGGCGGCTTGGGCGGGGTTGCTAGCCACGGCGCTAAACCTGTTGCCAGTGGGACAACTGGATGGAGGCCATATTCTCTACGCGTTCGCCGGTGAGCGCACGCGCGTTCTTTCGCGCGTCTTTGTGGGGGCGTTGGCGTCGCTAGCGGTCTATCAACTGATCGCGACTCATTACACGGACGGCTACACTTGGCTGGTGTGGTCCGCGATGTTGCTTCTGTTCGGGATGCGCCATCCGGCGATTTATGATCCAACGCCGCTGGGCCGCGCGCGGACGTGGCTGGCGATTGGCGCGCTGGTGATCTTTGTCCTTTCGTTTACGGTTTCTCCGGTTCGGAGCAACGGCTTGTGAAGATATCGGCGACCATCATCACCTGCAACGAGGAGCGCAACATCGCCCGCGCCATCGAGAGCCTGCGCTGCGCCGACGAGATCATCGTGGTCGACAGCGGGTCGACGGACCGTACCGTGGAATTGGCCCGGAAACTCGGCGTGCGAGTGGTGGAGAGCGCCTGGCCCGGCTACGCGAACCAGAAAAACTTTGCCGCCGACCAGGCTGTGCACGATTGGATTCTCTCCATCGACGCGGACGAATCCTTGAGCGAGGCGCTGGAGGCCGAAATCTGGAAGGTCAAGAAATCCGGGCCGTATTTCGACGCCTACACGATGCCGCGGCTCGCGCGCTACCTGGGCCGTTGGATCCGGCACTCGGGTTGGTATCCGGATCGCAAGGTGCGCCTGTATCATCGCGGCAAGGCCCGTTGGGAAGGCGAGTACGTTCACGAATCCGTCGTCGCGACGGGCACGGTGGGGCACTTGGAATCGAATCTGCTGCACTTCACCTGCGATTCGCTGTCTGAGCATCTGCGGACCATGGACCGCTACACCACGCTGGCGGCGGAGCAACTCATTGAGGCGAAATATACGGTGACCTGGGGCAAACTGATTTTCCAGCCGCCCTGGACGTTCTTCCACGCGTACTTTGTGAAGCTGGGGTTCCTGGACGGTGTGGAAGGCCTGGCGATCGCCAACATGGCGGCGCTTTACAACTTCCTGAAGTACGCGAAGGTGCGCTTTATGAGGCCCGGGAGATAGCGTGCGGACGCTGCACGTGGACACCGGTCGGGAGATGCGGGGAGGGCAGTGGCAGGCGCTCTATCTGGTGGAACGCTTGACGGACGCGACCTTACTGGCAAGAGCGGGATCGCCTCTGTTCGAAGAAGCGGCGCGGCGGAAAGTGGATGTTCGTGAGCTGTCGTTGCGGGCGTTCGTTGCGGCAGCCAAACAGGCCGATCTGGTGCATGCGCACGATGCGAGAGCCCACACCATGGCGGCCGTTGTTGGCGCGCCATTGGTGGTTTCGCGCCGGGTGGCGTTTCCAGTCAAGCGCGGGTTCTTGTCGCGGCAGAAGTACGCACGTGCCAGCCTGTTCCTGGCCGTGTCTAAGTTTGTCGCCGCGCAACTGATCGAAGCGGGTGTTCCGGAGAGCAAGATTCGCGTTGTCTACGACGGCGTGCCGCTTCCGGAGATGGTCAGTTCCCATTCCGGGCGGGTGATCGCGCTGGCTTCCAAGCCCGTGGAGATTCCTGGCATTTCTGTCGATCTAACGTCTAACCTGTGGGGAGATCTAGCGACCGCGAGTGTGTTTGTGTATAAGAGTGATGCGGAAGGTTTAGGTTCAGCCGCCTTGGCGGCCATGGCCGCCGGAGTGCCCGTTGTTGCCAGTCACGTTGGGGGATTGCCGGAGGCGGTGGAGCATGGCAAGACCGGCTTTCTCGTGGACGACGGTGATTTCGCCACGCCCGTGCGGCGTCTGTTGGATGACTCGGCGCTTGCACGGGAGATGTCACGCGCCGGCCGGGAGCGCGCTGAGAAGGAGTTTTCCGTGAACGTGATGGTGGAAAGAACACAGCAAGCGTATCGCGAGGTCCTGGGATGCTGATTGTGTTTCTGGCGTTCCTGGCCGGTCTGTTGATCGGCAGCTTTCTGAACGTGTGTATTTACCGGTTGCCGTTGGATTTGTCAGTTGCCTCGCCGGCACGGTCTTTCTGTCCGGCCTGTGAGACAACGATCGCCTGGTACGACAATATTCCGGTGGTGAGTTATTTGCGCCTGGGCGGGCGCTGCCGCCACTGTCACGAGCGCATCCCCTGGCGCTATCTGTTTGTGGAGATTCTGACCGGAGTGGCGTTCGCCTTGTGTGTGGGCGCGCTTGGCTTGACGGTTGCGGCGCTGAAGTTCGCATTGTACTCGGCGATCCTCATTACCTTGATCACCAGTGACATGGAAGAGCGCATCCTGCCCGACGAATTCACCCTGGGCGGTACGCTGGTAGGCTTGGTGCTGGCGCTCTTCGTTCCGATGGAGCATTATTTCGTTTCGATGTTCATGCCGCGGTCGCTGGACCCGCGCTGGCCGTCGCTCGCCGAAGCGGCCTTCGGGGCGGCAGTGGGGAGCGGCTCCATCTGGTTGGTCGGATACCTCTACCAGAAGTTCCGGCATCGCGAGGGGCTGGGTTTCGGAGATGTCAAAATGATCGCCATGATTGGCGCGTTCATGGGCCTGCGACTCGCGCTGCTGACGTTGATTCTGGCTTCGCTTGTGGGCTCGATCATCGGGCTCTCGTATATCCGCATCACCAAGAAAGACGCGGCAACGTATGAACTTCCGTTCGGTTCCTTCCTCGGGCTCGCGGCGTTATTTGTCGCGGCTACCAATCTGCCGTCCGGACTTTAGACTGGTGGCCGTAGCAAGACCTTCAAAACGCCCTTGGTTGCCGCTCGTTGGAAGGCGGCCGGAGCGCGATCCAGCGGAAAGTCCTCGTCGATCAGACTGGCGACGTCAATCTTCTTTCCAGCCAGCAGCCGTAAGGCGGGTTCGAAACGGCCGCAGCGGGAACCCACGAGCGTCACTTCGTTGACGATCAGCGGGGCCGTGTCGATGCTGACCAGACCGTGTACGGTCGATTTCATGATGACCGTGCCGCGCGGTTCGCACATCGTGACCGCGGCCCGCAGGCCCTCGGCGGAGCCCGTGGCATCCACCACCCAGCGGTAGGCGTGCCGCGGAAGTTTCTTGGGGACAAGTTCGGTCGTGACACCCCGCCGCTCCACGATGCGCATCTTGTCGCGGTGACGTCCGAGCAGATGCACGCGCGCGCCATGCGCCCGCAGGACCTGGGCGATCAAAAGGCCGAGCTTCCCGTCACCCAGAACCGCAACGGCATCGCCGCGCGGGATCGTCACCTGATCGAGAATCTCGCAGGCAGCGGCAACCGGCTCGATAAAGACGGCCTGCTCGGTGGAAATGGACGCCGGGACGCGATGGAGGTTGTGCACCGGCAGCGTCAGAAACTCCCGAAACGCTCCCGGATGTCCGACGATGCCGAGCACAGCGCGCGTGGGGCAGTGGCGGCCAAGCCCGCGCTTGCACCATTCGCACTTTCCGCAGGCAAGATTGATTTCGCCCGCCACGCGGCGGCCTAGCCATTCCTTGGATTCGTCATCGTGAACGGCGACCACTTCACCCACGAACTCGTGTCCCGGCGTGCCGGAGAATCCGTAGTAGCCTCGCTGTAACTCCAGATCGGTGGAACAAATGCCCGCTGCAAGCAGGCGGATTCGGGCATAGCCCGACGGAAGGCGCGGGAGCGGTTGGCGGCGCACTTCGACGCGGCCGGATTCGAGGTGAACGGAGAGCATGCTGGTCGATTCTTAACGCGCACAACGGAGCGCAACTGCGCCCTGTGCGCTTTGTTTATCCTCGCGCACAACGGAGCGCAACTGCGCCCTGTGCGCTTGTTTATCCTCGCGCACAACGGAGCGCAACTGCGCCCTGTGCGCTTAAACTTAAATCATATGTCTTCCCAGGTGCAGGCCGAACTGGTCTGCTTTGAGTCTTCCTGCCGCGCGCGATTTCCCATCACCGATGTTCTTTACAACTGCCCGAAGTGTGGCGGCCTGATCGAAGCTACTTATAGCGGGCCAAGGCCCAGCGGTACCGAATTGCGCGAATTGTTCCGCCAGCGCCGCCTGAACAATACACCGCTGGACGCCAGCGGCGTCTGGCGCTACCGCGAACTGTTTCCGTTCCTGGATGACTACGCGCATGTTGTTACTTTGCGCGAAGGATGCACGCCGCTCCTCGATTCCCCAATCGCCGCGCAGTATGGTGGTCTGGACCGGCTCGCCTTCAAACATCAGGGTTTCAATCCAACCGGCTCGTTCAAGGACAACGGAATGACGGCGGGTGCCTCGCAGGCGCGGCGATTGGGCATGAAACGCGTGGCTTGCGTGTCAACAGGGAACACCTCGGCATCGATGGCTGCATACGCGGCTGCGGCGGGATTAGAAGCGTTAATTTTTCTGCCGCACGGGAACATCTCCTTCGGGAAACTCGCGCAGGCACTGGAATACGGCGCGCGGACGCTGGAAGTGGAAGCCAACTTCGATCAGATTCTGGCATTGGTGCGTGGGTTGGCCGGCCGCCTCGGCATCTACCTGCTGAATTCGATGAATCCCTTCCGCGTGGAAGGGCAGAAGACCATTGTCTTCGAGATGCTGGATCAGCGCGACTGGCAGGCCCCGGATTGGATCGTGCTGCCCGGCGGAAATCTGGGCAACACTTCGGCGTTCGGCAAGGCCCTGCGGGAAGCATACGAACTTGGCCTCATCAGCAAGATGCCACGGATCGCCGTGATTCAAGCCGCTGGCGCCGCGCCATTCTACGAAATGTTCGCTCACGGCGGAGAGTTCAAAGCGGTCACGAATCCGGAAACACTGGCGACGGCCATCCGCATCGGCGATCCGGTATCTTGGCCCAAGGCTCTGCACGAAGTGCGTGCGTCGCAGGGGACCGTGGAAAAAGTAACCGAGCAGGAAATCGCGGACGCCAAGGCCATGATCGGCCGCGCGGGGATCGGTTGCGAGCCCGCTTCAGCCGCGACGCTGGCTGGAATCCGGAAATTGACGGCCGCCGGAATCATCGCGAAAAACGCGGACGTGGTGGCCGCGCTCACCGGCAACGTGCTCAAGGATCCAGATTACATTTACAAGTACCACACGGGAAAACTGGAAGCCCCCGGCGGCGTGAAACTGCAATCCACGTTCGGGAACAAGTCGATCGTGGTCCCGAACGATCCCGACCGCATCGCGGCGCTATTGACGTAGGGCTATCGGTATAATCTTTGATGTGCAAAGATTCCAGTGGTTCGTCCCTATACTCGCGCTCGCCGCGCTGATTGGCATCACGTTAATTACGGCCGGCTGTTCTAAGAACATCCAAAATCCCGACGCGGTCAAGCAGGGCGTTATGGACTACCTGAAGGAGCGCGCATCGACCATGGGTCTCAACATGGATGCGATGGATGCCACCGTGAATTCGGTTTCCTTTGAAAAAGATGTAGCGCGAGCCGCGGTGATGTTCTCAGTGAAAGGAACGCCCGGCGGCGGTATGTCGATGGAATATGTGCTGGACCGCAAGGGCGACAAGTGGGTGGTTCGCAGCAAACAAATGAGCCCGTCGAATGGGGCTGGGGGCGGCCCCGGGGGTGAGCCACCGGCGGGAGCCTTGCCTCCCGGTCATCCGCCTACGGACAAAAAATAATGAAGACCGTCGCCGTCTTGGGAGGCGGACCAGCCGGTTCCTTCGCGGCGGAGCGCTTGGCGCGCGCGGGCCTGAAAACTACTGTATACGACGAGAAACTCGCGTGGGAAAAGCCATGCGGCGGCGGACTGACGTTCAAGGCTTATCAAGAGTACCCTTATCTACTCGACAACGACACGCCTAAGAAGTTGATCCACTCCACGTCGTTGTCAGCGCCTAACGCGGGTGAGGTGAAGATGCCGCTGGCGCGCCCACTGGTCATCTACTCCCGTCTTGATTTAAACGGGATGCTGCTGGAGCGCGCGGCCAAGGCCGGCGCGGCCGTCGAGAAGACGCGTGTACTGGGAATCGAGAGGCGGGAACAGGGATGGCGTCTGCGCACGCAGGCGGGCGTGGCCGAGGCCGATTTTTGCGTGGTCGCCACGGGCGCGCGCAATCCGTTGCGCCAGGTCGGCACCGAATGGGGCGCCCAGGACACAATGAGCGCGCTGGGTTACTACGTCCCGGCGAGCCGCGATGAGATCGACATTCAGTTCCTGCCCAAGCTCGAAGGCTATATCTGGGTGTTCCCGCGCTGTGGACATCTTTCCGTAGGCATTTGCGGCAAAGGTGTCTCGGCACAAGATATGCGCGCGCGGCTGGAGCGCTACATGGATGAGCGGGGCATCTCCTGGAGGGGTTCGCCTTTCTACGGTCATGTGCTGCCGTCGCTCGCTCCAGCGGGATGGAAGAAGAATCGCCTCGCCGGAGATGGCTGGCTCGCCGTGGGAGACGCCGGCGGATTGGTGGATCCCATCACCGGCGAAGGCTTGTACTATGCGATGCGCTCCGGCGATCTGGCGAGCCGCGTTGTGCTGGATAACGCGCACGGGGTGGCGGCAAAGGCCGAAGCATACCGCTCGTTGATTTCGCGCGACTTTGGATTGGATTTGGAATTCGCATCGACGCTCGCGCGGCGTGTGTTTCTGGGGACGTTTCTTTTCAATTCGGTGCCAGCGCGGATGGTGCAGTTTATCCGGCGGAGTCCGCGCTTCCGGGAGCTGATGCAGGATCTGTTTGCCGGCACGCAACCGTATTTAGAGCTGCGCTCGCGGCTGCTGAGCAACTTGAATGGAACATTGCAGGAAGTTCTGATGAGCGTGTTCTTGAATCGCGTCATCCCGGAGAGCTCGCGCGCTGGTTTATGAAAACATCCCGTTCGGAAGAACTATTTGCGCGGGCGCAGGCCCGCATCCCAGGTGGTGTGAACTCGCCTGTGCGCGCGTTCCGGAGCGTAGGTGGAACGCCACGTTTTATTGCTCGCGGCGAAGGCTCACGCATCTTTGACGCGGACGACAATTCTTATATCGACTACGTCGGATCGTGGGGACCGCTGCTGCTCGGGCACCGCCCGCCGTGCGTGATTGAGGCGTTGCGGGAAGCGTTGGAGAATGGCACGAGTTTCGGCGCGCCGACAGAACGCGAAATCGAATTGGCCGAACTGATCTCACAAACAGTTCCCTCGATGGAGATGGTCCGACTGGTGAATTCCGGCACTGAGGCCACCATGAGCGCATTGCGCCTGGCGCGCGGCTTCACGGGGCGGGACCTGACGATTAAGTTCGAGGGGTGCTATCACGGTCACGTGGATTCGCTGCTGGTGAAGGCCGGCTCGGGGATGGCGACGCTTGGTATTGCGGATACAGCGGGTGTCCCCAAAGCGTTCGCGGAAACGACCATCGCGCTCCCCTTCAATTCCGTCGCAGCGGTGGAGAAGACATTCGCGGAACGGGGGGATCAGATCGCCGCGGTGATCGTCGAGCCAGTGGCCGGCAACATGGGCTGCGTTCCGCCCGCGCCGGGATTCCTGGAAGCTTTGCGCGACTTAACCACGCGGCACGGTGCGCTACTGATTTTGGATGAAGTTATGACCGGGTTCCGCGTGGCTCTGGGCGGCGCTCAACAGCGTTTCGGAATCAAACCGGATCTGACAACACTGGGCAAGGTCATCGGCGGCGGGCTTCCGATTGCGGCCTATGGCGGCCGTCGCGACATCATGCAGAAGATTGCGCCGCTCGGTCCCGTGTATCAGGCGGGTACGCTTTCCGGGAACCCTCTTTCGGTTGCCGCCGGGCTGGCAATGCTGCGGCACCTGATGGCGCACCCGGAACTCTATGATCAACTGGAGCAGCGCGCCGCGCAATTGACCGCGTGGGTGCCGCCGGGAGTGACGATCAACCGGGTCGGAGCCATGTTCACGTATTTCTTCTCGCCGGAGGCGGTGACTGATTGGGACTCGGCAAAGAAGTGCGATACGGCCCGCTTCGGCCGGTTCTTTCACTTCATGCTGGAACGCGGGATCTATCTGGCTCCCTCACAGTTCGAGGCGGCGTTTCTGTCAACAGCTCACAGCGAAGAGGACATCCGTTATACTGCGGCGGCCGCGCGTGAGTTTTTCGCGGCCTAGTACAGATCGAGTTCGACAGGGGCCCCGGCGCTGCAGCCGATCAGGCCCGCGGCGGAGGATTGGTTCGCCGCGATTTCCACGTACCCGGAGCTGCCGATAATGGCGAAGATCTCTCCGGCTTCTGTTTCGGCGTAATTCAGAGCAAGGCGGTGAATCTTCTTGGTTCCCGCGCGTAGTTCAAACGGACGAGTCTTGATGCCATCGAATTCTTTCGCGGCAAAGTTCGTGATCAGATTGCCGAAGCGATCCACTTTGAGAATCGTTCCCCGCCATTTGTTTCGCCCTGCCGGCGTGGGTTTGCTGGTCCAGACACGAACATAGTCGGTAATCAGTTTGCCGAAACTCGCGGGCTTTGCGCCCTTGGCCAGGTGCGCGGCGGCCGGAGCAAAGACGTCACGGCCATGGAAGGTCCGGCTAATCTCGCGGCGCATCAGTTTGGGATTGGATATGATACGGACTTTGTGCGGCGCCGTATCGAAAACCATGGACAACACGCCATTGTCGGGTCCAATGAAGAAATGGCCGCCCGCTTGCGCGAGGATCGGCCGGCGGGAGCTGCCAACGCCGGGGTCGACCACGACGACGTGAATGGCGCCTTTCGGGAAGTAGGGCCAGGCTTCGGCGATGACGAACGCCGCTTCGGTGACGCTATAGACCGGGATGTCATGGCTGATGTCAATGATCCGCGCACGGGGTGCGATTCCGGCGATGACTCCCTTCATGACACCGGCAAATTGGTCAGAAAGGCCGAAGTCCGTGGTGAGCGTGATCAGTGGATTAGGCATGCCTGATAAAATTGTAATGCCGTGGCACGCTATTACTTCGACCATAACGCGACCACGCCCGTTTCCCCGGAAGTCTTTCAGGCCATGGCTCCCTTGATGACGGAAGTGTATGGCAATCCTTCGAGTATTCATCAGTTCGGCCAGGAAGCGCGCGGTGTACTGGATGAAGCGCGCCGTTCGGTTGCTGGCGCGCTGGGAGCAAAGGCCGAAGAAATTGTGTTCACCAGTGGCGGGACGGAGGCCGATAATCTTGCGATCTTCGGCGCGGCCGGGCACGTGATTACGACGACCGTGGAGCATCCCGCCGTATTGCAGGCTGCCGCGCAGATCCCATCAGCGACGTTTGTTCCCGTGAATCAGTGTGGTGTGGTTGACCCGGAAGCAGTGCGCGCGGCGATCCGGCCGGATACACGGCTCATCAGTGTTATGCACGTCAATAACGAGCTCGGCGTGATTCAACCGTTGGCGGAGATCGCGCGGATTGCTCAGGAAGCCGGCGTGCTGATGCATGCGGATGGCGTGCAGGCGCTCGGCAAGATTCTGGTAGACGTTGGTGAACTTGGCGTGGATCTGTACTCAGTCAGCGCGCACAAGATTAATGGTCCGAAGGGTGTAGGCGCGCTGTACGTGCGTAAAGGAACCGAGTTGCGGCCTCTTCTGTACGGCGGGCCGCATGAGCGCAAGCTGCGCGCCGGTACCGAGAATGTGGCGGGTGCCGCCGGTTTTGGCCGCGCGGCGAAGTGGGTGAGGGAAGAGGCCGCGGCGGAGGTCCAGCGCCAGCAGATATTACGTGACCGCCTGGAGCAGGGAATTCGAGCCCGCGTGGAAGGCGTGCACGTAAATGGGGGAGGCGCCGCGCGCGTAGGTAACACTTCGAATCTTCGCTTTGACGGCATCGATAGCGAACCGTTGCTGATCGCACTCGATCTCAAAGGTTTTGCCGTGTCCAGCGGATCGGCGTGCTCCAGCGGAGCGACAGCACCGTCGCACGTTCTCGCCGCCATCGGACTCACCAAGGAGCAAGCCCGCTCAAGTGTACGGTTCTCGCTGGGACGTTCGAATACCGTGGCACAAGTCGACGCACTGATCGATGCCGTGGTTGAGGTGGTTGCCCGGCTCAGAAAGCTGGCGCCGGCGTATGTCTAGCTCTGTTCAGTCAACTACGCCGATCGTCGTCGCCATGTCCGGTGGAGTAGACAGCTCCGTAGTGGCCGGGCTCTTGCGCCGCGATGGCGAAAGTGTCATCGGCATGACCATGCAGTTGTGGAATCAGAAGCGGATTCCGGAGACGGCGGCGGAAGGCGCAACGGGCCGTTGTTGCTCGCTCGATGATGTCTATGACGCCCGCCATGTCGCGCAGCTTCTTGGCATTCCGTATTACGTCGTGAATTTCGAGGACCGCTTCGAACAACAGGTTGTCAAGCCGTTCGTTGACGAATATCTGGCGGGGAGGACGCCGATTCCCTGCACGCTGTGCAACAACTTCATCAAGTTTGACCAGTTCCTGGAGATGGCTGAAGGCGTTGGCGCACGCGAAATCGCGACCGGGCACTACGCACAACTGTCGTGGAATGCGGAGAGCGGCCGGTGGGAGATGCGGCGGAGCGTCGATCGCGGCAAGGACCAGACCTACTTTTTATTTGGCCTGAAGCAGGAGCAGCTTGCGCGCACCCGCTTTCCCCTGGGTGGGATGGAGAAAACGCAAGTGCGCGAGTTGGCGCGAGAACTGGGCATTCCCACGGCGGCCAAGCCCGATAGCCAGGAGATCTGCTTCGTCCCTAACGGCGATTACGCGGCATTCATCGAAGGGTATTTTAGAGAGCAGGGGATCGCGCAGTCCGCGACGTCCGGCGAAATTGTGACGGCGGAAGGAAAGGTCGTGGGCGAACATTCCGGTGTTCATCATTTCACCGTGGGCCAACGGCGTGGGCTGGGCGTGGCCGCCGCAGAGCCGCTCTACGTCATCTCAACCGAGCCCGCGACCCGGCGCGTGGTGATCGGGCGCAGTGACGATTTGCTGCGTGCATCGATGGGCGTGAAGAACGTCAACTGGATCTCGATCGCAGCTCCTGCTACGTCTATTCGCGCCGAAGTGAAGATCCGCAACAAGCACCTGGCCGCACCCGCAACGCTCATTCCTGCGCCGGATGCATCCCGCGTCGAAGTCCGTTTCGACGAACCGCAAAGGGCGGTGACTCCGGGCCAGGCTGCGGTGTTTTATCAAGGCGAGTTGGTGCTCGGGGGCGGCTGGATCGAGTGAAGACCGTCGAATATTGGCTGGCGCGCCTGGTGTTGGCGACTCTCTCGGGGACCCCGCTTCCCACGGCCAACCGGCTGGCCCGTTCTTACGTGCGTGTGCTCGACATGGCGCTTCCGCGGCTTCGCCGCACGGCTCTCAAGAACTTGGAGATGGCCGGTTTCGCGGGACGGGAGCGCATCACCACCGGCGTGTTTGATTCCGTCGCCAGGCTGGTGGTGGCGTTTGCGCGGTTTCCGCAAATCAATCGAAACAACGTCCGTGAGTGGATCGACTATGAAGGTTTGGAGAATTTCGAACGCGCCCGCGCGCGGGGTAAGGGGGTTCTGGTCGCCACCGCCCACCTGGGAAATTGGGAGCTCAGCGCCTTCGCGCACGCCTATCTTGCCGCGCCGATGCACATCGTGGTGCGTCCGATCGATAACGCTCATATTGATGCGTTGGTGGAGCGGTACCGGGCGCTCTCCGGCAATCCCGTAATTGCCAAGAAAGACGCGGCGCGGGGCATTTTGCGGGCCTTGAGAGCAGGGGAAGCCGTGGGCATCCTCATTGATCAAAACACCACGCCCGCGGAAGGCGTATTCGTGGATTTCTTCGGCATCAAAGCATGCGCCGGAAGCGCTTTTGTGAAGTTGGCGCACCACAGCGGTGCTGCCGTCGTTCCTGGGTATGCCGTATGGTCGGACAAAGCCGGACGCTACGTGCTGCACTTCGAGCCCGAGGTGGAAATGACGGGGGATGTTGCTACCGACACGCAGAGCGTCCATTCGCGGCTGGAGGCGGCGATTCGCAAGTATCCGGATCAATGGCTGTGGATCCACCGGCGTTGGAAGACGCGCCCGCCGGGAGAGAAGGCGATCTACTGAAATGATCAAACGGGTTTGCGTTTTTTGTGGATCAAGCCCCGGCGCCCGCCCGGAATATGCGGACGCGGCGAAAGCGCTCGCGAAGTGCCTGGTCTCGAAAAACATCGCGATTGTTTATGGCGGCGGACATGTCGGTTTGATGGGGATTCTTTCCGACGCAGCCAGGACGGCGGGCGGGGAAGTGATCGGTGTGATTCCGCATGGTCTGGTGGCCAAGGAAGTCGCGGATATGCAGGTGAAAGACCTGCGTATCGTGGATTCCATGCACGAACGCAAGGCTCTGATGGCGGAGCTATCCGACGCGTTCATCGCCATGCCCGGCGGCTACGGAACCTTTGAGGAATTCTGCGAGATACTGACCTGGACGCAGTTGGGATTGCAGCGAAAGCCGTGTGGTCTGTTGAACGTGGCCGGGTACTACGATCCGTTGCTCCAAATGTTCGATCACGCAGTGGCCGAAGAGTTCATTAAACCCATCCACCGGCAGATGCTGATTGCGGATACGTCGCCGGAAACTTTGGTGGACCGGCTCCTCACCCACGAAGTGCCTTTCGTCGATAAACGGCTGGGCCGCGCAGAAACGTAAAGCGAAGAAACGTGATTTCAGCGTGCGTAGCGAACGAAGCCGAACGTTAGCTTCTTTTCCACGCCGTCCACGCGATCCAGGCGGACGATGATACTGTCACCGATGGAAAACTGGCGGCGATGGCGCATGCCGATGATCTTGCGGATATTCTCGCGGTACTCGAAGCGGTCGCCGGGCAGCGTGTCGATGGGCACCAGGCCTTCGATGAACAAGTCCCGCAGCTCCACAAAGAACCCGAAGCGCGTTGTCGAGATGACGAGCGCCTCGAATTCGTCGCCCACCCGGTCCATCATGAACTTTACTTTTTTCCACTCCACCAGTTCACGCTCGGCCTCCGCGGCCCGGCGTTCAGAATCCGAGGATTGGTCCGCGATGGAGTGCAGATCCGCCTCGTAAGGCTTGCCGTCCAGATGGGCTCCCAGCAAACGATGTACGATCAAGTCCGGGTAGCGGCGGATGGGGGAAGTGAAGTGGGTGTAACTGGTTGCCGCCAAGGCGAAGTGCCCCACGTTCATTTCGCTGTAGCGCGCCTGCTTGAGGGAACGCAGCATCAGGTAGCTCAAGATGCGTTCTTCGGGCTTGCCCTCGATCTTTGCCACCAGCTTCTGGTAGCTACGGGAAGTCAGCAGCGGATTATCGAGCGCCAGTACTTCCGTCTTGAACTTCTTGACGGGCGCGGCCCCCGCTGTGAGTGAATAGCCGAACTGAGTGGCGACTTCTTCGAACTCCAGCACTCGCTGGGGATTCGGCCGGTCATGGATGCGGAAAATCATGTGCTCGCCCGTGGCTTCCAGATGCGCAGCCACAGCTTCGTTGGCCGCCAGCATAAACTCTTCAATCAACCGGTGCGCGATGTTGCGCGGGGCGCGGATGACTCCGGTCATCTCACCGAACTCGTCAAATTCGAGAAGTGGCTCCGGGAGATCGAAGTCAATGGACCCGCGCCGTTGACGCTTGCGATTGAGCAGCAGCGCCAACTCCCGCATCGCCTGGAAACGCGGTACCAGTGCCGCGTAGCGTTGACATAGCTCCAGATCGCCTTCCAGAACTTTGTGGACCGCCGTATAGGTCATACGCTCGACGCTGCGAATGACTCCGCGCGTAAAATCCTGCGCCACCACGTCGCCGTGGTTGTCGATCTCCAGCAGCGCGCTCATCACCAGGCGGTCTTCATGGGGCCGCAGGGAGCACTGATCGGTGGACAATTCGACCGGGAGCATGGGTACGGCGCGATCCGGGAAGTACACGCTGGTGCCGCGCAAGAGCGCTTCGCGGTCAATCGGGCTGCCTGGCCGGACGTAATAGCCGACGTCGGCAATATGCACGTGCAGCGCCCAATGGCCGTTGTCGAGACGGGCGACCCACACGGCGTCATCGAAGTCGCGCGCGGTCTCTCCGTCAATCGTGACGATGTCGTAGGAGCGGAAATCCCGGCGTTGGGAGAATTCGGCTTCCGGAATGGGCCCGGGAATGCCCCGCGCCTGCTCCAATACGTCATCGGGAAACTGGTGCGGAATGTGATGCGACCGAATCAGAATCTCGACGTCGATGCCGAAGTCATCGGGATGGCCCAGAATCTCGATCACGCGTCCGAGGGGCCGGTCGCCATCTTCGCCGAAGTCGATAATCTCGGCGGTGACGATCAAACCCTCCAAGTCTTCCACGGAATGTACTTCCCGTGCCCGTGTTCCGACGCGATGCACGGAGGCCCCGCTCGCTGGCAAAGCCATGCCTTCCGGGATTTCGATCCACTGGCGGATGCGTTCGTCGTGAGGCACCACGAAATCTCCGCGTTTCCGGCTGCGGAATTCGCCCACGATGGTGGCATGGGCGCGCTTGAGCACTTCCATGATTTCGCCGTGGGCGCGGCCATCGCGCTCCAGGCGCTTGATACGGATAGCCACGCGGTCGCCGTGCATGGCGCGTTCGGCTTCTTCTTTGCCCAAGTAGATATCGCCTTTGACTCCAGGCACCGCCTCGTCTGGAATCACGAAGCCGTAGCCGTCGCGATGGACGTTCAAGCGCCCGTGAATCAGGCGCGGCGATTTCTTCTTCTGGGAGTGGCCCCTCTGCAGGTGGCCTTTCGGATGCGAGGGCACGATTCATTTTATAGTGAGAAGGCGTATGGAACTGAAAACTGTCCGCCTGATCGTCCCCGACAACGGCAATATCATTGTCGGGCAAAGCCACTTCATAAAGACCGTCGAGGATATTTACGAGGCGGTCGTGAATACCGTCCCGCAGATGAAGTTTGGCGTGGCGTTCAATGAAGCGTCCGGTCCGTGCCTGATTCGAGTTGACGGCAACGATACGGAACTCGAAGGCATCGCCACGGAAAACGCCCAGGCCATCGCCGCCGGCCATATCTTTGTGATCGCCATGCGCGACGGATATCCGATTAACGTTCTAGGCCGGATCCGCGAAGTTGCTGAAGTCTGCAATATCTATTGCGCGACGGCAAATCCCGTGGAAGTGATCGTCGCCGAATCCGCGCAGGGGCGGGGAATTCTCGGCGTCATCGATGGGAGTTCACCCAAGGGAATCGAATCCGCCAACGACCGCGAGATTCGCCAGGGGTTCCTCCGCAAGATCGGTTATAAGAGATAACCTCAGCAAAAAGCCCTCTTTTACCCTTTGACTCGCTCGACAATTGGTGGCATACTACTCGCGTATTGGAGTGTCAGGTTGGAGTCTCCGTCTGCTCGTCTGTCCTCTTGTCACAGTCCCGGGGGTGCCTCTCTGCTGCAGTCTCCAGTAACGGGAGGAGCGTAAAGTGAAGAAACTTTTCGTGGGGAATCTGCCGTACTCGGCCAATGAGACAGAAGTGCAGAATTTCTTTGTTGACCATGGCGTTGCGATCGACTCGGTGACCGTGATGCGGGACCGCTTCACAGGCCAAGCGCGGGGATTCGGTTTCGTCGAGATCAACGACGATGCATTGGCCGCCAAGGCTGTTGAAACTTGCCACGGCCAGGATCTGTTGGGACGTACTTTGGTTGTGAACGAAGCGCGTCCGATGGCTCCCCGCGAAGGCGGCGGTGGCGGACGCCCCCCGCGCCGGGAACGCTACTAGCCGTTCCTAACTTTCCCAACTCCCTCGGGCGCTCCTGTAGTTTGGAGAGCGAAGGGAACGTCTGCGCTGCAAGTTTCTCGCCGGAACCCTTTATCATGGATTCAATGAGCGAACAGGCAGACTGGCTGGCTGCCGCGCGGCGCGCCATGCAAATCGAGGCGGAAGCAGTGCTGGGGGCTGCGGAGCGCATCGGCGATAATCTTCTGCGCGCGGTGGAGCTGATCCGAGGGCACTCCGGCAAAGTTGTTGTTACAGGACTGGGCAAATCCGGACACGTTGCGCGGAAAATCACGGCGACCCTGCAGAGTACGGGCACCCCTGCCGTGTTCTTGCATCCCTCCGAGGCCGGCCACGGCGACTTTGGCGTGTGCCAGTCCGGCGACCCTGTGTTGATGATTTCCAAATCTGGTTCCACCGGCGAATTGTTGAATCTGGTCGGGCCTCTGCGTGTAATCGACGCCCGCCTGATCGGCATTCTTGGCAACCTGCGTTCGCCGCTCGCCGCGGAGATGGATATCGTTTTGGATGCTTCCGTGCAGCGCGAGGCGGATCCGGAAGGTTTTGCGCCCACCGCCAGCAGCGTAGTGGCGCTGGCTTTGGGGCATGCGCTCGCGGTGGCGCTGATGCAGGCGCGCGGCTTTAGGGCGGAACATTTTCAGCGCTACCATCCATCCGGACAACTCGGGCACAATCTGCGGATGCGGGTAGCCGACGTTATGCACGGCGCCGATGAAGTGGCCTGGGTGAAGCCGGAAGACTCGCTGAAGCACGTGGTGATTGAGATGTCGGCCCGGCCGTTAGGCGCGGCGTGCGTCGTCTCCGGCGACCACCGGCTCCTGGGGCTCGTCACCGACGGTGACGTGCGGCGGGCCTTGCGCAACCATGACGACATACGTCTGTTGCGGGCCTCGGATGTGATGACGGCGACTCCGGTTACCGTCTCGCCTGAGGCTCTGGTGCACGACGCTCTGGCGTTGATGGAAAACCGTCCGTCACAGATCTACGTTCTGCCGGTGGTCGATCCAGGCGCCGGCGTCTGCGCCGGTCTGATCCGCCTGCACGATATCTATCACTCATCGGCACTCATCGGCACTCACCGGCACCCACCGGCTAAGTAACAGGGTGGCGCAGCGTGCGGACACGGGTGACGCCTGTGTTATTCTGAGACCGATTCTTACCCGCCTATGCGCCGGCGCACCCCACTGTTCTTCGCATTACTAGGATTCACGGCTCTGGGCGTCCTGTGGGCTCAGAAACCGTTCCGCGAATGGCCGGCCTTGGAATACACCAAGTTTCCGCTCCCGGCCGATGCTAGGCGTCCGGCCGAATGGACGCGTGCCCGTTTGCGTTATCCCGATAACACTGGGTACCCTCGCAGCTCGATGTATGGCGCGTTTCCCGGTTACTGGACGATGGATTACCCGCGCTCGGACCGGCACGTGCTCACCGGCGTGCGGCGGCTGACGCGGATCGACACGCGGTCCGTGGAACAAGTGGTGGACCTCGACGGCACCGATGACATCTACAACTGGCCCACGATCTACGGCGTGGAGGTGGGCCATTGGGTGCTCCCGATGGACCAGGCGAAGCAGTTGCGCGATTACCTTTTGCGCGGCGGCTTCCTGATGGTGGATGACTTCCACGGCACGCAGGAGTGGAGCATCTTCGAGGAGAGCCTGCGGCGGGTGTTTCCGGATCGTGATTGGGCGGATATTCCTCCGAACGATCCGGTGTTTAAGGTGCTCTACGAAGTTGCCGGCCGGGAGCAGATTCCGGGAGCCCAATATCTCGAATCCGGCCGGACCTTTGAGCGCGACGGCTACCAGGCGCATTGGCGCGCAATCTATGACGACAAGGGCCGCATCATGATCGCCATCTGCCACAACATGGATATGGGCGACGCCATCGAGCACTCCGATGACCCCGAGTATCCGGAAAAATGGTCGTCGCTGGCGTATCGCATCGGGATGAACTACTTCGTCTACGATCTGACGCACTAACGGATTAGGTCGCGGAGCGCTACTTAGGCTATTTGGCTATTTCAAAGCGAGGAGACCGCCGGGGTCGACGCGGATCACTTCGTAGTCGATCACACCGTCGATCTGGCTCCACCAGTGCGCGGTCCCGGCGGGAATGATCACCAGGTCGCCGGCCTTGATCTTGCGGCTGGTGCCACCCTGAATCGTCGTCCCGCGCCAACTTGGCCCGGCGAGTTCCTTCACGGTCTTGCTGTCGGCGGGGAAGCGCTCGGGCTTAGTGACCGTGCCGCCCGTCACCAGCGTCCCCGATCCGGAGAGCACGTGATACACCTCAGTGAGCGCATCGTGGATGATGGCGTAATTCACGCCCTTCGCCGCGCGGTGCACCGCTCCGACACCGACATGCGTCTTATCGATCGCGATCATCTTGATCGACTCGTCCTGGACGCCATCGGCGGGCGCCCTCTTTAGGCTCGCCTGAATGTCGCTGCCGAGAACGGTAGTCCCGGGCTTGGTGTTGTCTGTCTTACTGTTGTTAGTTCCGGACTGGGCCAAGAGCGCACCAGAAACCAGCACGAAAACGGAAATCATATTGCGCATAATCGTCTCCTAATTTATCAGCTTGAACCTTCTTGTCGAACACGTGGACGCGGTCGCCCGGCTTGCCCCGCCCTCTGGCTTCCAGGACATTTGTGACGGCATAGGGAAATGGTGTTTGAGTGTACTGTCCCGGGTTTCGGGGTTTCGGGTTTCCGTAGGTATGGATAAGCGCCGACGGTAACGTCGTCACCATATCTTCTACTTCAACTCAAACTCCAACAGCTCCAGCCTCGTTTTGCCGATGTTCTTCACCACGCGCGTGGTGCCGGGGTCCTGCCAGAGGAAGTCGCCGAGGTGGGGGTTCATGGCGCGGTCGGCCACGCCGGGGACGCTCTCGATCAACTCGCCTCCCTCGACGGCGATGCGGATTCCCGGCGCCATCTGCGTTATCGATCCCGCCGATTGCCCGGGCTCCAGCACCAGACGCCAGCCGCGTACGCGGTCGTTGTCCAAGACTTGTGTGTAACCCGCTGCGCCAGTCCGTGAGGACGGCGTGAAGCGGCCGGTCTCGGAAGAAGTGAAAATAAACGACACGTTGTGGAACGGGGTGGAGCCGACGTTGGATGCGCGGTGACTGCGCGACTGCTTGCGGAAGTCGGCATAGTTGACCACTCCGCGCGCGGAGTGACGCGCAGGGCCGGGCTTGGGAGTGCCGAAGTCCTGATTGGTCATGTCGGCTTCCTCAATGTTCATGGACACACCGTCGCCGCTGTGCGTGTGGTAGCCGGTGTTGCGCCCCGGCGGCACGTAGACGTTCAGGAACGTGATGTATTCGTTCTTGAATACGGGCGTGTGGTACGAGGTTTTGATGATAGGCACGGGCGTCTCGCTCTGCGCGTGCAGGAGAATGGCCGCGGCGATCATGAAGGTAAGAGGTTTCATGGGCTCCTTAATGCAGAATTGACTTGGGCAGCATGGCGTGGACGCCCTTGGTCTCGTCCACAATTTGCGTGACGTGCAGATCGACGCCGAGCGAGGTCAGGATGTAGGCGTCCTCGCGCTTCATTCCTTTTTCAGTAACCAAATAGTCGATCATCTCGCGCGTGGCCATGCGGGCGGCTTCGTTGAGGTCCGGGTGCAAACCCATGGTGATGAAGTGGGTCGGCGTTTCGGCGCGCGGCCACAGCAGCCGCTTTCCCTTGCGCACGAAAACCTGCACGCTGCCACGCAACGAAGTCTCCAGTGCCGTCACCGTCACTTCACCGTCCCCTTGCAAGCCGTGGCCATCGCCCATGGAGAGCAGGGCTCCTCGCGTATGAACGGGCATATATAAGATGGCACCCGCCACCAGTTCTTTGTTGTCGATGTTGCCGGTGTGGGGTCCGGGGGGCGCACTGGATTGCCGGCGCACGGTATCCGGAGGAGCCACGCCGATGGAACCCCAAAACGGAGCGAGCTTGAGCGTGACGTTCGGCGCAAGCGTCGCGGTGCCGGCCTTGGCGTCGATGGGGATTTTCTTGAAATACGCGTAAGGGAACTCGTCGGGAAGTGTACCGGCGAAGGGGCGGAATCCGGAGGTGCCGTACGGATGAAGGAATTCGAAGGGTCCGATATGGACTTCCAAAACGTCGCCGGGTTCGGCGCCTTCCACATATATAGGACCGGTCAGCGGATGGGCGCCCGGGCCGCGGTCCTTAACCGCGGCTTCCACTTGCTTGAGCGATTCCGGGATCTCGGCGTCGGGGATGCCGACCATTTTCAGACGGTCCACGCCGCCCGCCAGCATGGTTTCCACGCGGACGGTGTCGCCGGAGGCGATCCTCAACACCGGCTTTACCCGTGCATCGTAGTACCCCCAATGCACGTTGGCGGGCGTGAGTTTGAGTTCGTGCTGCGCGGCACTTGCGGCGGAAACGGCGAGGAGAAGCGGGAAGGCCAGACGTATATTCATACTCAGCAGAAACCATATCATAAATAAGCGGTTTGGCAAGTACCCCAAAAGCTCTTGTCGAAGGGGAAGGGGGGGAGCATTGACATTCATTTTTCATTAAGGTATTCTGCAGACGCTGCTGTACCTCGTTTCAATTACTTGGAGGTTCTGCTTATGTTGAGGAGTTGGGCTGGGTCGATCCCTAGCCGGCTGACGGTCCTGCTCATCGCGGGTGGGTTCCTCACCCTTGGTGCGCAACAACAACCCATTCGCGCGGCCTCCCCCCAGCGCGCCGTCATTAATCAATATTGCGTCAGTTGCCACAACGCGAAATTGAAGACCGGCGGGCTGACGCTCGATAACATTGACGTGGATAACGTCACGCAAAACCCCGATGTGTGGGAGAAGGTGCTGCATAAGCTGAACGCGCGCTATATGCCGCCGCCGGGCGTGCCGCGTCCTGATGAAAAGACGTATCAGTCGGTCACATCTTATTTAGAGACGTCACTCGACAAATGGGCGTTAGCCAAGCCGATGCCGGGACGAACCGCATCGATGCGGCGATTGACGCGCACGGAATATCACAACGCGATCCGCGATTTGTTGGGTCTCGATATCGATGCGACACAGTTGCTGCCGGCCGATGAATCGAGTTTCGGTTTCGATAACACGATGGTGGAGGCACTGTCGCCAACGTTGTTGGAACGGTATCTGTCCGCCGCGCGCAAGATTGCCCGGTTGGCGTTGGGCAGCAAGCTGCGCGGCCCCTCCGGCGATACCATCATCATCCCCGGCGACCTCACGCAGGAAGGCCACTTCGAAGAACTGCCGTTCGGTACGCACGGCGGCGCCGCGATGCCCTACATCTTCCCGCAGGATGCCGAGTATGAAATTGAGTTGAGGCTCACCCGCGACCGCAATCAGCACGTCGAAGGATTGTCCGGACCGACTCCGATCGATCTTCTGATCGATGGCGTGGTGGTGCAGCAGTTCACCATCAAGCCGGCCAATGTGATCATCGGTATCCGCAATGCCAACAGCGTTCCGGCCGACGATCTGCTGGATAAAGATCTACACATCCGGGTTCCGGTGAAAGCGGGCGCGCACCAACTGGGTGTCGCGTTCCCCAAGAACGTGCCGAACCTGCTGCTCGAAACCGAACGGCAGCCGGGCCAGGCGCGTTTTAATATGTACCGCCATCCGCGGCAACAGCCAGCGCTGTATTCGATCACCGTTATTGGTCCGTATGATCCAACCGGCGCGGGCGAAACGGTCAGCCGCCGCAAAGTTTTCGTCTGCCGTCCGGCGAATCAGGGTGAGGAAGAAAGCTGCGCGAAGAAAGTTCTGTCCACCATGGCGCGCAGGGCCTACCGGCGTCCGGTGACCGACGCGGACCTGCAAGTGCCTCTGAAGCTGTATCACGATGGGCGCACGGCGGCTGGATTCGACGCGGGAATCGAGAGAGGATTGCGGGCGCTGTTGGTGAGTCCGGAATTCCTGTTCCGGGTGGAGAAAGATCCGGCGGGCGTGCAACCGAATACGGCCTACAAGCTGACGGATGTGGATCTGGCTTCCCGGTTGTCTTTCTTCCTGTGGAGTAGCATCCCGGATGACGAACTGCTGGATGTGGCGATTCGCGGTAAGCTGCGGGACCCCGGTGTTTTGGAAAAGCAAGTGAAACGCATGCTGGCCGACAGCCGTTCACAGGCGATGGTCACCAGCTTCGCCGATCAATGGCTGTATTTGCGCAACCTGGACGCGATCGTTCCCGATGCCCGCGCCTTCCCGGACTATGACGACAACCTGCGGCAGTCCATGAAACGGGAAACCGAACTGTTCTTTGGCAGCATTATGTCGGAGGACCGCAGCATGGTGGACTTGCTGAGCGCGAATTACTCCTTTGTGAATGAACGCCTCGCCAAGCACTATGGGATTCCGAACATCTATGACAGCTACTTCCGGCGCGTGACTTTTGATCCTGCGAGCGGCCGTGGCGGATTGCTGGGGCAAGCTGCCATCCTCACCGTGACGTCGTATCCGGACCGCAAGTCGCCGGTGATTCGCGGCAAGTGGTTGTTGAGCAATATTGTCGGCTCGCCGCCTCCGCCGCCTCCGCCGAACGTGCCGCCCTTGAAGGAGAATGGCGTAACCGGAAAGATTATGACTATCCGCGAGCGCATGGCGCAACACCGTGTGAATCAACCTTGCGCGGGTTGCCACAGATTGATGGATCCGGTGGGTTTCTCGCTCGAAAACTTCGACGCGATCGGCCGCTGGCGCGCCGCGGACGCGGAAGTGAAGATTGACGCCTCCGGGAACCTTCCGGACGGTGGGCAGTTTGTGGGAGTGGATGGACTCAAGAAGGCGGTATTGGGCCATCCGGAGCTATTTGTCGGGACCGTCACGGAAAAATTGCTGGTTTATGCTTTGGGGCGCGGCTTGGAATCCCCGGATGGCACCGTAGTTCGCAAGATTTTGCGGGATGCCAGGAGTAACAACTACCGCTTCTCTTCGATCATCGTAGGTATCGTCAACAGTACACCATTTCAAATGAGGAGATCACAATCATGATCATCACCAAGAAGGCATTACCCCGGCGCACGTTCCTGCGGGGTGCGGGAGTTGCCATGGCGTTGCCCCTGCTGGACGCTATGATTCCCTCTTTCACGGCGAACGCCGCGGAGGCCGCCAATTCGGTGCGCCGCCTGGGCTTCGTCTACATCCCGATGGGATCGAACATTAAGCAGTGGATGCCACAACAGGTGGGAGCGTTGACGGAATTGTCGCCTTCGCTCCGGTCGCTGACGCCGGTCATCAACCAGGTCACCGTGTTGTCGAACCTCGAATTGAAGAACTCCTATTCGCCGGGGAACCACTCGACGTCGAACTCGGGCTTCTTGAGCGCCGCGCGCGCCAAGCAGACCGAAGGCGCCGACTATGAACTGGCAACCACGGTGGACCAGATCGCGGCGAAGCAGATGGGCAAAGAGACCAAGCTGCCCTCGCTCGAACTCTCCATGGATCTGACCACGCCGATGGGCGCCTGCGATGGCGGCATGTCCTGCGCCTACTTCTCGAGCCTGTCGTGGTCCTCTCCCAGGACTCCGCTGCCTACCGAAGGCAACCCGCGCGTGATTTTTGAGCGCCTGTTTGGCGATGGCGGCACCTCCGCCGATCAGCTCGCCGCGCTGAAGGAAGACGGCAGCCTGATCGACTGGGTGAACGAAGACATCAACAAGGTCCAACGGCAGTTGGGCGCGAGCGACAAGACCAAGCTCGCCGAATACCTGGATACGGTGCGCGAAATCGAACGCCGGATTCAGCGGGCCGAGAGCCAGATGTCCAAGACCGTTATGCCGGATCTGGATCGCCCGATCGGCGTGCCTTCGTCGTACGTGGAACACGCCAAGCTGATTTTTGACCTGTTGGTGCTCTCCTTCCAGACCGACGTGACCCGCATCATGTCGTTCCAGTTGTCGCGCGAAGCCAGCACGCGGACCTACCCCGAAGTGGGCGTGACCGAAGCGCACCACCCGACGTCGCACCACGGCAACGATCCCCAAAAGCTCGGGCAACTCGCCAAGATCAATTCTCACCATGCGTCGCTGTTTGGTTATTTCCTGGAGAAACTGCAGGCGACCAAGGAAGGCAACGGCACGTTGTTGGATCATTCCATGATGGTGCTGGGCAGCGGCATGGGCAACCCCGATGTTCACGATCACGTCAACCTGCCGATCGTGGTCGGCGGCGGCGCGGGCGGCAAGATGAAGGGCGGACGCCACATCAAGTACGCCGAACCGACCCCCATGGCGAATCTGCACCTGACCCTGCTCGACAAAGTCGGCATCAAGATCGATCAATTTGCCGACAGCAAGGGCAAGATCGACGAACTCCTGGCTCTCTAAGGAGCCGGCGGGACATCAGGAGCCAAGCGGGCCGGTTGAGCCTTTTCCGAGGGGTCACCGGCCCCATGTCTTGTTGTTGTGAGAAGACCAGGAATAAGAAGGTTAATCATGAAGAGCTTGCATTTGAGTGGAACTGTGATCGCCGCGGCGTTGCTGGCGGCCAATCTCTCCGCGGCCAGTCCCGATATTCGCTTAGTGGATGCGGTGAAGCATTCCGACAAGGCCGCCATCAAAGCTCTGTTGCCGCAGCGGCTGGATCTGAACGCCCAGGACGTGGATGGTTCCACGGCGCTGCATTGGGCCGCGCGCAAGGATGACCTGGAAACCGCCGGCGCGCTGATCAAGGGTGGAGCCAACGTTAAGGCTTCCAACCGTTACGGAGTCACGCCGCTGTCGCTCGCCTGCATCAACGGCAACGCGGCCATGATTGAACTCCTGCTGAAGTCCGGAGCGGATGCCAATACCACGCTGCCGGAGGGCGAGACGGTTTTGATGACGGCGGCGCGTACCGGCAAGCTCGATGCCGTGAAGTCATTGCTTGCCCACGGCGCGGACATTCAGTTCAAGGAGACCCGGCGCGGCCAGACGGCGCTGATGTGGGCGGCGGCGGAAGGGAACGCGGAAGTGGTCGCCGAACTGATTGAGCGCGGAGCGGACATGCATGCCAAGACCAAGGGCGGCTTCACGCCGTTCTTGTTCGCGGTACGCGAGGGACGCATGGGCGCGGCGCAGGCGATGCTCAAGGCGGGCGCGAGCGTGAACGAAACGTGGCAAAGCGGCCGTGCGACGGGCGTCAACCGGATCAGCGCGATGGTTCTGGCCGTCGCCAATGCCCACTACGAACTGGCGTCGATGCTGCTCGATGCGGGCGCGGACCCCAATGCCACCGCGCAGGGCTGGACAGCGCTGCACCAGATCACCTGGGTGCGGCGTCCCGGCAAAGGCGACAATGACCCGGCTCCCGATGGATCGGGCAATGTATCGAGCCTGGAACTGGTGCGTAAATTGGTCGCCAAAGGCGCCAACATCAACGCGAGAATGACCAAGGCCGGCAATCCTGGCCGTACGTACATGAACATGGTTGGCGCGACGCCCTTCATGATGGCGGCTCGCGGCGCCGATGCTCCCCTGATGCGGCTGCTGGCGGAGTTGGGCGCGGATCCGAAGATGCCCAACGCGGACGGCACTACGCCGCTGCACGCCGCCGCTGGAATCGGCACCTATTCGCCGGGTGAAGATCCCGGCAACGACAAGGAAACGCTGGAGGCCGTGCAGGTCGCCGTGGAACTCGGCAATGACGTGAACGGCCTGGACAAGAACGGCGAGACCGCGATTCACGCCGCCTGCTATAAGCAGGTTCCGGGCGTGGTTGAGTATCTTGTCGAGAAGGGCGCCAAGATCGAAATCTGGAACCAGAAAAATAAGACCGGCTGGACCCCCTTGCGCATGGCCGAAGGCGTGGTGGTGGGCGGCAACTTCCGCAAGTCACCGGAGATGTCCACCATCCTCAAGGAAATCATGACGAAGGCGGGTGTTTCGACGGTCGTGGAAGCCGACATCGAACGCTCGGGCCATTGATCCCAGCGAATCCGTTGCTTACCAGGCCCGGGACGGTTGTCCCGGGCCTTACTGTTTGACAATGCCTATTGTTTATCAAAAACGACGGGAGCCGATTGAGCGCCCATGACGCGTTCGAAGAACTCGCGCACCTTGGCGTATTCCGCCGCCGGAGCCAGCACGTCGCGGACTTCCAGCGTCTGCTCCATCACGATTTCCCCGTCACGGACGGCCCAGCTTGCTTGTAGAGTTCCATAGGGGCTTTCAAGCTTCCCCGAGGGCGGCAGCTCGTCAAGTTTGAAACCCGCCGGCAGCTTCACGCGGATGGAATCGCGCCGCATGGCCGAATCAAGTTTCACGGGCGTGGTGCGCGGTTTAGAAGGAAAAGCGTATTCGCCGCCCGAAGCCAACTGGCCGGGGCGCACAATGAGTAGCTTGCCCTGCGCCAGTTGCCCGAAACGCTCGGCGGTGAGTTCCAGGTTGAGCGCGAGCCGGTTATCCTCGGGGTGAGGCTCTGTCGCGATGGGACCCAAAGTCGTGCCGCCCAGCCTGTTGCTATACGTGCGCTCGAAGCGCCGTTTCAGTTCCTCGCCGCCGCGCAGCTTCTGTACGGCGCGGACATATTTTCCGGACTGCCCATAATACTGGCGTTCCAAACGCGCCTTTAACCGTCCTTCGGCATCCAGCGTCGCCGCCACGGTTGACTCCACGCGGCTCGCCGCAGCGGGGAGAAGCGGCATCTTCAGCAGCACGCCTTTGGCGCCCGCGATCACCAGCGCGTAGCTACCCTGTTCGCTTTCGGGCAGATCGCCTACCGGTGTGATGGAATCCGTGGGGTCGAAGATCAAAAGCCGGCCGAGGGGTGAATCGCCGATCACCGTGGGCAGCGTAACAGAGTCCGAAACGTGGACAGCAATGATGGCGTGGTTGAACTGGGAAGGCGACGCCCATTCCTCGCGCACGTAGCCGCGGTCGCCGGACGTGATCGTGGTCAGATAGGATTCGATGCCCGCGGCTTTGAGCAGAGATCGCATGAGCGTGGCCTTGTCCTTGCAATCTCCGTAGTTCTTGGTCAGCGAGTCTTCGGCGCGATGCGGCGTGTAGCCGCCTCCGCGGGTGATGTTCAACGCGACTTCCACGTAGTTGGTCTGCTGGACGAAAGCGGCAATGGCGCGGATCTTATCGATGTCACTAGCGGCATTCGCGGTCAATTGCGCGGCCTTGGCGCTGATGGCGGCCGTGACGTCGGCGGGCGGGTCAACCAGAGTGGATAACCACGTGGAGACCGCCGTCCAATCCTTTAAGCCTTGCAAGCCGGCCCGGTTGCCTTCGGGCGGGTAAAAGCTCCAAACCAGGCGCGGCGACAGCGAAGACAGCGAAGGACTGTAATCCTCGCTCTCAATCCAAGGGAGGTTCAGCAACTCCCACGAGTAGGTGTTTCCGGCGGCACGCGGCTCCATTTTGCCGTGGTTGAACACGATGCCGCGCGACTCCCATCCCTGCGGAAGAGTCAGGCTGAAACGTGAAAGCAGCACGGGAGACTGCTGTTGAAAGGCAAACGAACCCTGTGTAAAGACCGTTTTGTCTTCCTCGGTTACCTCCCAGGCGAATAGGGTGCCGGGAGGAGCGCTGCCGAACTCAAGGAACTTGGCGCGGGCTTCATCGTAGACATACTCGCGGGAAAGAGCGATATCCAAGACGCGGTTTTTGGCTACCGGAATGGGTTTGCCCGACGGAGGAAATTGCCAGCCCTGGAAATCGCGGATGCGCCCGCTTTTCACGTTGTAGGTGCGGTAGGCGGTCACCGTCTCCCCGCCGGTCTGCAGTATCTTCACCACTCCGCGTTCGCGCATGACGCGGTGGCCGTCGGCGTCCACGGTAACGGTCTCTTCCTGCAACAAGACTACGGACGACACCTTGGTTGGATATGAGGGAATGGTCAGCGCGGTGGCCTCCCGCACCCAGGCGGGTACGTCATCGGCGGCGTGGAGCAGGCCGGCAATCAGCAAGAGGCCGGCCCCGTGACGAAACACTTGACGCTTCATTCGGTGGCCTTCAGCGACAAGGAGTGCCGGTCGCGCGACTGGACTTCGTCGAAGACTTTCTTCAAAGTCGGGTAACCTTTGGCATCGAAATAGAGCATTCCCTTGCTCCCGAAGGTGAATTCCCGGGTCATCACCAGTCCGTTTTCCTTTTGCAGGGCCATCTTAATGTCATAGGACCCAGGCTCGCCGAATTTCAAACTGCCGGGACTGTCTGGGCTATCCACCACCCAACCGGCGGGCAGCTTGATGTTGAACTGGTCCACTTCCTTCCAGCCGTAAGGAAATTCAATGGGGTGACGGCGCGTGGCCGCGGAAAAGGGAGACCCCTGTGACCGCCGGAAAGGATTCGATTGCAGCAAAATCCGTTTCCCGGTCACCTGGGCGTACCGCGGAGCGACCAGGTGATAGCTGGCCTTGAGATCCTGCGCGCTATCGTCGACATTTTCGATCTTGATGTTCGTCACTTCCGCGTCGGGGAACATGCGCGTCACGCGGTTGCGCAGCCAGTCTTCGCGTTGCGCGGCGGAGGCCTTGAGCAATTCCCCGCGGCTGTCTTCAGCGCGGTGGCCGCTGTAGGCTTCCTGTACGTCGCCTTCCAGCGCTCCATCGGCGTTCAGCGCCAGTTGCGCCTTGCGGACTTCGGCGGACGCCTCCGGCGGGGAGAGCGGTGTGCGGATAAACGAAGGCGCCTTTGGATCGGTCAGGAGCGAGAACATGCCCTCTTCGCGCCAGGAAATCATGCCGGGAGGCAGCAGCTTGGTGCTGACGTCAAACAGTTTCCAGGTATCGCCGACTTTCACCGCCATGTCGATATTGCGGAGGAAGTAATCGTCGGAAATGACGTTCGGATGGAAATTGTAATCGCTGCGGCTGGGAACGGCCACGGGCCGCGCCTCGATGCCGGCCTGTTGGGCCATCGCGGCGAAAACGACGTTCATTTCGTCAGCGGTGCCCAGGCCGCTCCGGAACACTTCGACGGCGGTGCGGCGGCGGTCCTTGGGCAGATCCTTGATGTATTTCTGGCGCTCGGCTTCCGATACTTCGTCGTCGAACACGTTGCGGAGGCGTTTACGGATCAGGGTGGTCAACGCGGCGGCCTTGGCTTCATTGTCCTTCCCGCCCGTGGTGGCGGATACGGCGGCAGTTTTCATTTCGTCATTGGCCTTCGCCGACTCTTTGAGTTCCTGGTAGGACTTGCGTCCCACGTCACTCCAATACTTTTCGGCATTCTTGCGATCGCCCATCTGGTAGTGCAGCAGCGCCCAGGCGGTGAGATTAGGCTCGCTCGGCGCGTAGGGCTCGTCGTGGATCGCGGGCAGGTTCTCCACGCTGGTCGAGTTATATCCGTCCAGTTCAAGCTTGAGCGGCGTCGGCTTGCAGTTGAATGGGATCACGTACATGTCATAGCCGGCGGCGTAAAGGATATGGCAGCGGCTTCACGAAATAGGTGACTTTGGCGACAGGGAATTCACGTTGAAAATTTAGCCGGACGTATACGATGTTAATGTTATCGGCCCGCTGGACCCAGCGGTATTCCACGATGGCCCCGGGTTCCACGCCCGGCATGGCGAAAGATACGGCCTTCCGGGTCCTCCTGCCGGCACGCACCAGATCGCGTGTATATACCGACTTGGGGTCGAGTTCGACGATGCTCCCGTCGGATTTCATCGTGCGTCCCGCGACGTTGAGAACCGCTTCGCGCTCTCCGAAAGGCAGATCGATGGTGGTGGCGCCCTCTTTCCCTTTATCGTCGAAAATCTTTAGGCGGACATAATGATACTGGACACGCTGTAGATCCACGCGGCTGCCCAATACTTCGTCGACGATATGGACGCGCCAGAACAGGACCTCGGCGCCGGCGTCTTTTTCAATTGCCGGCGACTTCATTTGGCGTTCCGCGTCGGAAACTGGGAGCCATTGGATAAATTCCGGAGGCGCCACAGTTCGTTGTTGCGCCCACCCAGGCAGACCTAAGGAAATCGCGGACGCAAAGATAACAAATGCGTTACAAAGAGGAGACACCCTTGCCGTAAGCATGGAGTGAGTCTACACGGTTTATTGACAAATTTCCAGGGGTTATGAGTAACATTGGGTCCAGAAGTGGTACCTAACCGCGCCAGGTTTGGAGAGAGCGGAGTAGGAAAACTGTGAGCATCTGTGGGGTTCCGGCGCTCGCTCACGCACGCTGTTCCGTGCACGCGGTTCAGAACCGCGACGGTAACGGAGCGGTACGCACTGGGTGGCTTATCCGTGTGGATTACGGAGTATATAGGCAGCCCTGTGCCTGGCACTCACATGCAGTACAATCAATCCGATGAGCCAAACGTCTTCCGTGAATCGTTGGTGGATCGCCGTCGCGGGCGTCTTCATGCAGATGGCTTTGGGTGCCGGATACGCCTGGAGTGTGTTCCGCATTCCGCTGGTCAAGGAATTCGGCTGGAGTATCTCTGAAGTTTCGTTTACCTTCACGATCAATTGGCTCTTCCTGGGCCTTTCCGCGTTCCTAGGTGGGCTGTGGCTAAATCGCGTCGGTCCGCGAGTCGTCGGCATGGTTGGAGGCCTTTTGTGGGGCGGTGGCGTGTTCCTGTCGAGTTTCGCCGGGCACAACTTGTGGTGGTTGTATTTCGCGCATGGCTTCATTGGAGGGTGCGGACTGGGATCGGGCTTCATCGTGCCCGTTGCCGTGCTGGTGAAGTGGTTTCCGGACCGCCGCGGACTGATCACGGGCATCGCCGTCGGCGGTTTCGGGGTGGGAGCGTTGATCGCCGCGCCGGTGGCTGGCCGGATGTTGCAAAGCGGCATGAGTCCCCTGACGACGCTAGGGTATCTGGGCATCGCATACGCAGTCATCGCCATATCCTCGGCGTGGTTCATGCAAAATCCACCCGAAGGCTGGAAGCCTGCCGGCTGGACCCCCACCGCGACCCAAGCCGCCCAGCGTTCGGAACGCGATTTCACCCTGCAAGAGGCGTTGCGAACCTGGCAATGGTGGGCCCTGTGCGCGCTGCTCTCGATCAATACCATCGCCGGCATTTCGGTAGTGTCACAGGCGGCGCCCATATTTCAGGAACTCGGGCATGTGGACGCGATAACGGCAGCGAATTTCGTGGGTATCATCAGCCTGGGCAACGGTATCGGCCGTATCATATGGGCGTGGATTTCCGACCTCACGTCGCGCAAGACCGCCTTTTTCATGATGTATTTGATCCAGGCCGTCTTGTTTTGGAACTACCACAGCATCTCGTCTCCGACGTTGCTTCTCATCGCCACGTTCATCATCATGATCTGTTACGGCGGCGGGTACGGAATTACGCCGGCCTTCGCGGCGGATTATTTCGGCACGCGCCATGTAGGCTCGATTTTTGGATTGATCATGGTGCCGTGGGCGTTTCCCGCCGCTTTCGGCCCGCTGCTGTTTGCCTACCTCCGGCAGGCCACTGGCGGCTACAATCAGCCGCTTTACTTGCTCGCGGGTATGCTGACCGCGGCCATGATTCTCCCGCTTGTGATCACACCGCCGAAGAGCAGTAAGATCGCCCGGGACTCGGCGGCTGGCGCCGCAGTACCTGTGAGCACTGACCGGTAAGGGGCCCGCGGATTAGAGTTCGTCGTCTTTGGTTTCGCGCATCGCGGATAGTCCGATCAGCGTCAGCAGTGCCGAAGCCGAAAGATAGTAGCCGACGAACTGCAACCCGTAGTTGGTGGCCAACCAGGTGGCTATGTAGGGAGCCAGCGACGCGCCGAATATGCCCGCGAAATTGAAGGTGAGCGAGCTGCCTGTATAACGGACCGCTGTCGGGAAAAGCTCGGATAGTACCGTCCCCAAGGGGCCGTACGTTAACCCCATCAGGAACAAACCCAGCACCATCATGATCACGACGCCTGCCGTGCCCGCCAGGAAGATAGGCGCCATGATCAAGCCGAACAAGCCGATTGCCGAAGTCACCCACAACAGAGTACGGCGGCGTCCATGTTGCGCTAAAGCTCCGCCGATCGGAATTCCTAGCGCAAAGAACAGAATTCCGATCAGCTCGATGATCAGGAATTTCTCCCGGCCATAACCCAGAGCCGTCGTTCCCCAGGAAAGCGCAAATACGGTCATCAGGTAAAAGAGCACAAATGTCGCGAGCGACGCCAGCGTACCGATCAATAAGGTCCATGCATGATGCCGGAATACCGAAAAGATCGGCACTTTAACCGGTTCCCGGTGGCGGAGGGCGTTCTGGAACACGGGAGTCTCCGTGATGGTCAGCCGGACGTAAAGGCCCACCAACACCAGCACCGCGCTCGCCAGAAACGGAATGCGCCAGCCGAAGGCAAAGAACTGTTCATCGGTGAGAACGTTTGACAGCAACAGGAACACACCGCCTGAAAAGAGAAATCCGATGGGCGCGCCAAGTTGTGGAAACATGCCGTACCAGGCGCGCTTCCCTGGCGGGGCGTTTTCAATGGCCAGCAGCACCGCGCCGCCCCACTCGCCGCCGAGTCCCAAACCCTGGCCGAAGCGGCACAGCGCGAGGAGCAATGGCGCGGCAACGCCGATGGTTTCGTAGGTGGGCAACGCCCCGATGGCCACCGTCGAGAGTCCCATGGTCAGCAGCGCGGCAACCAACGTCGTCTTGCGCCCTACGCGATCGCCGAAGTGGCCGAAGAGCGCCGAGCCGAACGGCCGCGCCAGAAACGCGATCGCAAAAGTAGCCAGCGAAGCCAGCCTTGCCGAGGCAGGGTCCGAGGTAGGGAAGAACAGCTTGGGGAATACGAGTACGGCGGCGGTGGCGTAGATGTAGAAGTCGAAGAACTCGATGGTGGTGCCGATCAGGCTTGCAAAAAGCACTTGGCCGGGACTGTTCACGGCCGCGCGGGAGCCAGGTGCGCTCTGGTGGATGGCAACGTCAGGGTCCCGGGGCACAGCTCTTAACGTAGCATGTGCAAGTAATTGTGGTTAAGCGACTGCTGCCATTGCGCGTGGGCGCGCAAACATGACTTCGCGGCGCGAAGATACCGGCGCGGCGGGTCGATCTGTCGCGAGTTCGGTCATGAGTTCTGTGCGGAGTTCCGTTGAAGCGTCCCGGTATTCTGCCGCAAAATACGAATGCATGGGCGAGCAGGCGGAATTGGGATAGATCTGAACGAAGAGCTGAGTCACGGCTTTCCCCCGCAATCCTTTACAGACCGCTGCCAGGTTGCGCGCCGTCGCCGCCGTGCAAGTTTCGCAGGTTAGTCCGACCTCGGAACAGATCCGAGGGTAGTTGTCGTTGTTCGCTTGCAGATCCATGTAGGCCTATTATGCCTTCCGTCCTATAAAGTTCAAAGGGATTTGAGGGGGGTGTTGGTCACCTCTTTTGGGGGTATTCACCAGCCGCTCCAGATTGCTAAAATCCTGAAAGCACACAGAGATGTTGCGCTGGTGCTTGCTGACTGTGGCGGTTGTGGCATGGGCCGAACCCGAGGTGCACAGCTCCGGTCTCAAGCGCAGTCCATACTGACTCTGATGGGCAAGCCTGATCCTCGATCTCCCGGGGCCCGTCATGCGGGAACTTCTGCTCAAATAGCGGCTGCTATCCTGAAGTTTCCTATGGATCAAAACCAATTGCGCGCGCTGCTTGAAGAGGTGCGCGGCGGAGCCGTGGACATCGACGCAGCTCTGGATCGCTTGCGGCACATGCCTTTCGAGGACCTGGGTTTCGCGAAAGTGGACCATCATCGCGCGCTGCGCCACGGCATGCCGGAAGTTGTGTTCGGGCAGGGAAAGACGGTCGAACAAATCTCCTTGATCATGGGGGCGCTGCTGGCCAGGTCACCGAATGTATTGGTCACGCGGATCGATTCCGATGCCGCTACACAGGTGGCGGCGGAACACTCCGACACGGAATATTTCCCAACCTCCAGATGCCTGCGGGTGTGGCGCGACCGGACGCGACTGGGCAAGGGGAAGATTGCCGTGGTGTGCGCGGGCACCAGCGATCTCTATGCCGCCGAAGAAGCGCGGGTCACCGCGGAAGTCATGGGCAATGAGGTCGACGCCATTCACGACGTGGGCGTAGCAGGCATCCACCGGCTGATGCAAAGTCGCGAACGGCTGACGGAAGCGCGTGTGGTGATCGTCTGCGCCGGGATGGAAGGCGCATTGCCCAGTGTGGTCGGTGGCTTGGTGATGGCTCCCGTGATCGCCGTGCCGACCAGCGTGGGCTATGGCGCGAGTTTCCAGGGACTCGCCGCGCTGCTGGGGATGCTCAATAGCTGCGCGAGCAACGTTACCGTGGTGAATATCGATAACGGTTTCGGCGCGGGCTACGCGGCGAGCCTGATGAACCGTCCGTGAACTAGAGAAGTTCGGACGCCGCGAAGAAGAACGGAATCTCCACCGCCGCTGTCTCCGGCGCGTCGGAACCATGAACGCAATTGCGTTCGATGGACGTCGCAAAGATCTTGCGGATGGTGCCCTCAGCGGCGTTCGCGGGGTTGGTGGCGCCCATCGTGTCGCGCCATTTCTTGATGGCGTCCTCGGCTTCGAGCGCGAGAACAACCACAGGGCCTTCGGTCATGAACTTGACCAAGGAACCGAAGAAGGGCCGTTCGCGGTGCACACCGTAAAAAGTTTCGGCTTCGATCTGGCTTAGCCGCTTCTGCTTCATGCCGACGATATGGAAACCGGCCTTCTGGATGACGGCCAGGATCGCGCCGGATTGTCCGGCGGCCACGGCGTCTGGTTTGATGATTGCGAATGTACGTTCCATAGTTTTGATGATTTGAGATCCGTCTACTTGAGTACTGATTTCACTTTCGCGCCAATATCGGCGGGTGTGGGGCACACGACGATGCCGGCGTCGGCCATCGCTGCCATCTTGTCTTCCGCTCGGCCGGAGCCACCGGAGATGATCGCGCCGGCGTGGCCCATGCGGCGGCCCGGGGGCGCGGTCTGGCCCGCGATGAAGCCGACGACAGGCTTTTTCACGTGTTGTTTGATGTAGGCAGCGGCCTTCTCTTCATTGTCTCCGCCGATCTCGCCGATCATCACAATCGCGTGCGTGTCCGGGTCTTCGTTGAACAACTGAATCGCGTCGATATGTGTCGTCCCGATGATCGGGTCGCCGCCGATTCCGATACAGGTCGACTGGCCAATACCCAAGCCTGTTAACTGTCCGACCGCTTCATAGGTCAGCGTTCCTGAACGGGAGACGACTCCAACATGGCCGGCCAGGTGAATGTGCCCCGGCATAATGCCGATCTTGCACTCGCCCGGAGTGATGATGCCGGGACAGTTGGGGCCGATCAAACGCGTCTTGGGATGCGCCTTGAGGTATTCCCAAACGTTGATCATGTCGCGGACCGGAATCCCCTCGGTAATGCAGACAATCAATTCGATGCCCGCGTCGGCAGCCTCCATAATGGCGTCGGCGGCAAACGGCGGCGGGACAAAGATAACGCTCACATTCGCGTCGGTGGCCTTTACGCCGTCAGCTACCGTGTTAAATACGGGGCGGTCCAGATGTTTCTCGCCGCCCCGGCCGGGCGTAACGCCTCCGACGACGTTCGTCCCATAGGCGATGGCTTGTGAAGAATGGAAGGTGCCTTCCTTGCCGGTGAATCCCTGGACCAGCAGACGCGTATCGCGGTTGACGAGGACGCTCATTATGCCGTCCTCCCCGCCAGTCCAACCACTGCTCTGGCGCCGTCCAGCATGCCGGTGGCGACCGTAAAGTTCAATCCGGAGTCTTTCAAAATCTGGCGTCCCAGTTCAACGTTGGTGCCTTCCATGCGAACCACAATCGGATGCTTCACATTCAGTTCACGGGCGGCCGCGACCACACCAGTGGCTAAAGTGTCACATCGCAATATCCCGCCAAAGATGTTGATAAACACGGCTTTCACGCTGGAGTCAGACAGCAGTATCCGGAACGCATTCCTAATCTGCTCCGTGTTGGCGCCACCACCGACGTCCAGGAAGTTGGCGGGGCTGCCGCCGGCGTACTTGATAATGTCCATGGTAGCCATGGCGAGCCCGGCACCGTTCACCATGCAGGCGACGGAACCGTCCAGCTTGATGTAATTCAGGCCGAACTTGGAGGCTTCCACTTCCAGGGGATCTTCTTCATTCAGGTCGCGCAGTTCCAGAAGATCCTTGTGGCGGAACAGGGCGTTGTCGTCCAGGTTGATCTTGGCATCCAACGCGTATACGCGATTGTCCTTCGTGAGGATGAAGGGATTGATCTCCATGAGCGACGCGTCCAGGGCGTCGTTCGCCTTGGCCAGCGCCATCATGGCGGCGGCCGACGCATTCACGGCTTTGCTCGGAATACCGATGCCGAAAGCCAGCTTGCGGGCCTGAAACGGGAGCAGGCCCACGCCGGGCTCCAGCGTTTCCTTGAGAATCCGTTCGGGCGTCTCGGCTGCGACCTTTTCAATCTCGACACCACCATCGGCTGACGCCATGAACACGTTCTTCCCGGTGCTGCGATCCAATACGATGCCGAGATAGAATTCGTGCGCGATGGGAAGTGCTTCCTCGATCAGCAGACGCTGCACGACGCGGCCTTCGGGTCCGGTCTGATGCGTGATCAGCGTCATACCGAGTATCCTTTCAGCAACGGCGCGGGCCTCCGCGGCGTCCTTCACCACCTTGACTCCGCCGCCTTTGCCGCGCCCACCGGCATGGATCTGAGCTTTGACGACAACGCTGCCGCCCAACTTCTGTGCCGCAGCTTCCGCGTCGGCGGCCGTCGCCACCATCTCGCCGCGTGGCACGGGCAGATGGTATCGCGTAAGCAGGGCTTTCGCTTGATACTCGTGGATCTTCATGATGATGGGAGGAGAAATTTCAATATAGCGCACCCGGGTTGCCTGGCGTCAAAATAGAGTGAGATGGCACGGCGGACATTCTCCAAGGTCTGGCTATTCCATTGGAAACCAGAGGAAGCCGGGCCGCTTAAATCGAGGCTTCGCAAGGCTGGATCGGACGGGATGGCGTGAATGGAAATCTCATCCGCGAAGCGGCGCTGGCGCTGGGCCTGGTGGACTACAAAATATGTTCCGTGGATGCCGTCTGGAGTGGGATGGCGTTTGCCGTGAAAAAGGCCCGGAGCTAGTGGCGCGCGCAATTCGCCGCGGGGGAAATGCGCGATCATGAAAGATCCATGTCCCTGGTTCCTTACCTGCACCAAGTGTCGGCGCGCGAGAGTCTGTCCGCACAGCAGGCGCACGATGCGATGACGTTGCTGCTCGAAGGTGGCGTTCCCGATGCACTCATGGCCGCGTTCCTGGTGGCTCTGCGCATGAAGGGCGAAACGGCGCCGGAGTTGGCCGGCTTCGCGCGGGCCATGCGTGGACACATGGTGGTGGTGGATGCGGGACCCAACGTCGCCGAGATTGTCGGCACGGGTGGCGACGCCGCGGGAACCTTCAACATATCGACAGTCGCCTCTCTCGTGTTGGCCGGAGCTGGAGTTCCTGTCGCCAAGCACGGGAACCGTGCCATTTCCAGCCGCTCCGGCAGCGCGGACGTTCTGGAAGCGCTTGGAGTTCGGATCGCCATGACTCCCACGGAAGCCGCGCAAGCGGTGCGGGAGATCGGACTGGGCTTTCTGTTCGCTCCGACTCTACACCCGGCCATGAAGAACGTGCAGGGAGTCCGCCGCGAATTGAAGATGCGGACGGTGTTCAACTTACTCGGCCCTCTAACCAATCCGGCGAAAGCGCGGACGCAGGTCATCGGTGCGCCGTCCGTGGAATTCGCGGAAGTCATGGCCGATGCCCTCAGTCAACTCGGCACGGGCCATTCGTTCGTGGTGCACGGGCAGGACGGCCTGGATGAAGTGAGCATCACCGGCCCGACGCACGTTTTCGAAGTCTGGCCGGGACGGGTGGAAAAGTGCGGATGGACGCCCGAGGATTTCGGTATGACACCGGCTCCTCGGGAAGCGCTTGCGGGAGGCGATGCCGCGGAGAACGCCCGCATTACGCTCGACATCGTGCGGGGCGTCAAGGGTCCCCGGCGTGACGTCGTGCTCATCAACGCGGCGGCTGGTTTATTCGCGGCGGGCCGCGCCGACGATCTACGATCAGCGGTGGCCGGCGCCGTGGAATCGATCGATTCGGGGCGCGCTCTTGCCGTGCTTGAAAGACTGCAGCGCGATTTTCCCGCCCGGTAACTCTGCCCAATAACCCCGGTTAAAACACCAGCTTCAAGCCAAACTGCAATTGCCGCGAAAAGTTCACCGTCCGAGTAATGAGGCCCGCGGAAGGGCTGATGGTCTGGCCGCTGAAGACCGTGCCGTTCGGATTGGCGAAGTTCGTATGGTTGAGCAGGTTAAAGGCTTCGGCGCGGATTTGCAAATTCACGCGCTCCGTCACGGCGAACGATTTGAACAGCGAGACATCGACATTAGCCATCCCGGGGCCGTTGTAAACGCCTCGTCCCAGGGTTCCCCACGTGCCGGCCAGAGGACGAACAAACGCATTGGGATCGTACCAGCGCTCAGGCGTCCCGACGATCACTGGACCCGTGAAGGCTGGATTCAAAGACGGCCGGTCCGGATTGCGCGTATCGCCGTTGCCGGAACGGTTGGCGCCAACCAGAGGAGTGAAGGGAAAGCCGCTCAGGAAGGTTGCAATCCCATTCAGTTGCCAGCCGCCGATCAGTCGTTCCGTGATTCCCGATGCGCCGCTCATAAACGTTTTGCCTTTTCCAAAGGGAAGATCATAGATGGAAGAAATCGTCGTCTGATGCCGGGGATTCAGGGCCGAAGGACCCCAGTCGCGCCGCGGATCGCGCGGGTTCATGACCATCTGGGCTTGATTGTTGGACTGCGCGCCGGTGAGTCCGGAATTCATGTCGAGATTCTTCGACCAAGTATAATTACCCCGGAACTGCAAGCCGCGCGCGAAACGCCTCGTCAAATCGAACTGGAGGGCATTGTAGCTGGAGTTGCCTTGGTAGTGCCAAAAGAAACCGCCATTCAAAAACGGATTCGGCCGCGCGCCAACGGGAATGTATTCGGCCCCATTGGGTACCAGGTTGGTGACGGCTCCATTACCGCCGGCCGTGCATCCGGCGGCTGCGGCGCAGATCTGGGGTGCGATGGTATTCGGGTCCACGCTCAAAGGTCCGTGGTAGCCGTGCGATCCCAGATAGCTGACGCGCAGCACCGTGTTGGAGGAGAGCTTTTGCTCGATGGCAACGCTCCATTGCTGTACGGCGGGCGTTCGCGGATCTGCCTGCACCCCGAGCGGCGCGAAAATCGAACAGGTGGAAGCCGGGATGCCGGGTCCGCACGCCGCGGGCGGCTGTACACCGGAAGCTACCGGTAGAAACGAAAATAGCGAGCGGTTGGAAAAAGTGACGGGCGCGTTGAGCGGCGGAACTGCGTTCAACTGAAACGCCAGCGCGTCGATCAGCGAGAAATACGTGCCGTAGCTGGCGCGAACCGCGGTGTTACCCGTTCCGAAGACGTCCCAGGCAAGGCCGACGCGGGGAGAAAACAACCGCTTGGCGTGGTTGGCCGTGAAGACACTCGTTCCCACGCGCGGGTTCGTGAGCAATACGCCATCGTTGCCGGGAATATAGTTGGAAGCCCTGCCCGCTACTTCGTTGTAGCCGCTGGTGAATTCGTGGCGCAGGCCCACGCGAACCGTGAGGTTCTGGCGCAGGCGGATGTTGTCATCCACATACCATGCGCCAAACCAACTCCGCCAGCCCAAGGCCGTTGGATTGGGAACGACTTGAAAGTTCGAAATCGTACCGCGCAGAAACGCCGTGAGATCAGTGAATGTCGCCTGTCCTAACTGCCGTGACGCGGTATTCTGGTTGTCTTGCACGCGCTGGAACCAGGCTCCCAAGTTCAGTGAGTGTCGTCCACGAACCACTTGTACGGAATCGGTATAGGTGAACAGATTCCGCCGGTTTCCGACGCCGTCATTCACGGGCCCCGCATTGGTGAAGGCTCCACCCGTGGTCGTCGATAATCCACCGCTGACGATGAACGCGCCGGGCAACCGCCCCGGGACAAACGACAGGCTGGACGGGAAATTAACCGTGGTGAAGGCATCCAGGTTGTAGGCCGCGCGCGAAAAGCCGGCCGTAAAGGTGTTCAGCACGGTTGGCGAAAACGTCCGCGTGTGCCGCAGGCTGGTCACCTGATTGCGGAGCACGGTGGTGGCTCCGAAGAGGGGATCGGTCAGCGGGCTTAGTGCGGTGCCGTCATCAATGGTGTACGAGCCCGATAATGTCTCCTTGTCATTCACGATGTAGTCACCGCGCAGCGTGCCGAAATCTTCGTGAAGATTCTGCCGCGGAGTGCTGTCGTGCAGCGCGGCGCCGCCGCCGAGCGTGGGGCCATTGGCCTCCGGCCACAACTGCATGTAGGGCAGCATGCGCGGATCGAGATTGGTCACCGGCGTGGGTACGCCGGAGGCATTGGGGAGCCGTCCCTGGCGCGCATTGGCGTCCGGCACGACGGCGCGATTGGTGACGTTGAGAATCTGGCGGAATCCTTCGTAGTTGCCAAACAGGAACAGTTTGTCTTTCTTGAGCGGTCCGCCCAACGCTCCTCCGAATTGGTTGCGGTGGAAAGGCGGCGCCTGGCAATCCTGGCCCAGTCTGCAAGGCTGGTCAAAGAAGTTGCGTGCGTCCAGATGGTTGTTGCGCAAGAATTCAAAGGCGGTGCCATGCAGGGAATTGGTACCCGACCGCGTGACCACGGTTACCTGGGCGCCGGCTCGTTTGCCGTATTCCGCGCCATAGTTGTCGGTCAGGACGTTGAATTCGCGAACGGCATCAATGCCCAGCAACTGGCCGCTCACACCGCCTGGCGTTACGCCCAATTGGCTGGTGCCGGTGTATTCGATTCCATTCATCAGAAACAGTACATCGTCGGGACGCCTGCCTGAAACGGAGAAGCGGTTACCGAAACTTGTGGTGGTCCCCGGCGTTTTCAGGCCATAGTTAATGGCGCCGGCGTTCAAGGCAATCAAACTGTCAAAACTGCGGCCATTCAAGGGAAGATCCTTGACCTGGCCTTCCGTAACCAAGCCGGATACCGAAGACGTCGTGATATTGACCAAAGGCGCCTCCGCTGTGACGGTCACTTGCTGCGCAAGCTCACCCACTTCCAAACGAAGCGGTACCACGGCCTCTTGCGCTACTACCAGATTGATTCCCAAGCGGACCGCTGTCTTGAAGCCGGTTTTCTCGGCGCGCACTTCCTGGGGTCCCAGCGGGAGAGAAACCATACGGAAGTTTCCAGCCTCGTCCGTGATCGCGGTACGGGTGGCACCCGTCTCAACGCTCTTCACTGTTATGGTGGCGCCGCTGACGGCTGAGCCGGAGGGATCTTCCACCTTGCCTGAGATCGTCGCTCCGACCTGAGCCCAAACCAATCCAAGCAGTGCGTAGCAGTAAATGATTCCGAAACCAAATGCGAGTATTCGTCTCACAAGTACCTTCCCTCTGATCTAATTAGTTTACCCGTTCAAGGGGGCTCGATGGGACGAACGCATCGGGTCCGATGATCCGCGACGTATTCTGGCTGACCGAACCGCCGGAGGCGCCCCAGCCCAGCGACGCCATCCGTTCCGGGTCCGCGCTGAAAACGATTTGGAGCTGATTGTCCGTATCCGGCTCGCCGGGACGTGCTCCGCGGCGGGGGCTCACCAACGCAAGATAACGCAAGATCGTATACACGTCGCCCTGGCTGGGTGTTGTCACGTCGATCTCTTGCGTGCGGAGGCGAACTCTGTGACCCCCTTCGGTCAGATGATAGGCGAGGAACGCGGCGCACTCCACCGCCGTTTCAAACCATGCGTCCTGCCCGCGGGGCACATCGATATCCAGATACAGCAACACCAGGCGATCGTCGCTTTGGGCAAATTCGCGAACTTGCAAAGAGTTGGTGTGTGCCGTCGCTTTCCAGTCGACGTGCCGGGCGCTCTCCATCGCTTCATATGGCCGGATACGGTAGAAGTCGTGACCCTGGCCCCGGCGCCATGCTTCCAGATCGCCGGTGACGCTGTTCAACAATGCCGCGAAAGCAGGCCGCGAATCCAGGCACGGGTAAACCACAATGTCGTGGTGCATGGTCACCACTTCCCGGCGTTCGGCGAAACCAAACGGGAAGCGCGTGGTGAGTGAAAACGCGCGGCCCGCGTGGCGGCCTCGCCTCGGAAACGAAAGCTCTATGGCCTCTTCCACCGTCGCTCCGCCCGCGGCCACGGGATAGTAGAGAGCGCCTTGAAAGCCGCTATCCGGGGCTCCCGCCAGAAGGATGCTGAAGGAGGGCATCCAACGCTTTAGGTTCTTGAGGCGGACATTGGCGCGGACCGCGCGGCGGGCCGATATATGCGGCGGTAACAGCAGGTCGACTTCGAGTCCCGCCAGAACCAGTTTGCTGACGAAGCCCGACACAAACAGGATTGAGAGCATGGCCGCCAGGATCAAAAAAAGCAGGTTGTTGCCGGAGAGAACCGCGGTTGCCGCCACGGCGACCACCGTGACACTATACGCCACGCCCGTGCGCGTGACGTGTTGACGCAACGCCCCCGGCCATAGGGCCCGCAGATTGGTCCACCAGTTCATGACAGGATACGCGCCACGCCCAAGCTTGTCGTGCCTAAATTTTATGATAGGCGACGCGCGCGATGGCGTTCACCAGCTTGCGATAGGGAACCTTCGCGGGCCACTCCATTTCCAGCCATTCCCCGTCGCGCCAGGTGGAGGCGTGCCAACGCGTGAGCAGAGCGAGGTGCTCGGGATTCGGCGATCCCCGCGGTTCGAGGCTCGCGACAATATCGCGCAGGCGGCGATCCATCGATTTTCCGGCGCCGTCGATCTCCGAAAGCCAGAGGAGCTGCGGCGGTTGCCAGCATCCTCCGATGAGAAACCATAACTGGATGGCCTCCGGATGCGCGGAAGGCAGGACGGCGATGCCCGCCAGTTGATCCAGGCCCCGCGCGAGCGGTCCGGCTGCACCTGCCACTTCCGCGATGCGGGCACAGCGTTGGTGCAAATGCTCGGCTTCTTCGAATTGCATCTCCGTGCTGGCGCGGTCACGCGCCTGTTCGGCGGGCTCCAACAGGGAAGCGCCGCGTGTGCGCAGGAATTGTTCCAGACGATCGGCTTCGTGGCGGTATTCGTCAATCGTGACGGCGGTCTGGCAGGGCCGCAGGCAACGGTTCATCTCACCATAGATGCAACCGGCGTGATTCGGCGACGGCTGCAAATTCTCTTCGCAGCGGCGGACCTGGAACAGGTCCAGGACCTCGTTGTTGAAGTGTTCAGCCGCCGCGCGCGTGGCGAACGGTCCGAAGAACAGACCACGGCCAAGTCGAGTGGTGATCATGGTGCGCGGAAACACATTGTCCAGCGTGAGGCGGACGAACGCGGGCGGGCGCAGCCGCACGATGCGCTGCCAATCTTCGGGAAAATGCTTTTGCGCAAGCTGGAGGTGCAGAAGCGCGGATTCTATCTGCGATCCCGTCAGCCAGTACTCGATGCGCTCGACAACGCCGCGTAGATTGAGGATACGCGAGGCGCGATCTGTTTCCGAGAGCAAACGGCGCAGGCGGCGGCGCAGAAGAGCCGTACGGGCAAGGTAAGGTTTTCCTTCCCCTGCCCACAGCAGGAACACAGCGGGCCGGTCCGGCATGGAATCGAGATCGGAAGGGTTCGCCAGGAGCGGTTCCCGCATTCTTCAATCTTATCCACTGCTTGCCGCCGGACTCGCGGCGAAAGCTACAATCAGGCGTAGATGGAAAACCGCGCGATCGCCAAGCTCCTTTCAGAAACGGCCGACCTAATGGAGATTTCCGCCGAAGACTCCTTTCGTATTCGAAGTTATCGGACAGCGGCCGGAGTGATCGAAGGCCACCCCGAACAGATGGCCGCCATCTTGAAAGACCCGGAGAAGAAGCTGACGGACATTGCCGGTATCGGGAAGGGAATCGCCGCGATCATCGAGGAAATCGAGGAGCGCGGCAGTTTCGAGAGACGCGATGAAATGCTGGGCAAATATCCGGCGGGGCTCCTGGAGTTGCTGAACATTCAAGGGCTCGGCCCCAAGAGTGTCCGGCTGCTCTACGACACCTACAAGGTGGAATCGATCGACGATCTGGAACGCATCTGCAAGGAGCACAAACTGCAGGAACTGCCGCGCATGGGCGCGAAGCTCGAAGAGAAAGTTCTGCGTTCCATCGCTTCCTACCGGCAGACGCAGGGGCGTTTTTTACTTTCGTTCGGACAGAGAGCCGCCGACGAATTGATCGAATATCTCAGCGCGGTTCCTGGGGTGGAGAATGTCACGGCGGCGGGAAGTCTGCGCCGCGGCAAAGAAACCATCGGTGATCTGGATCTGCTTGCCACCGGAAATGGCGCCGAAGCAGCAATCGAGAAGTTCGTGACTCATCCGCGCGTTCACGAAGTGCTAGGCAGAGGACCCAACAAGGCCAGCGTGAAGTTCGGACTGGAGGGTTTGCAAGTGGACCTGCGCGCCTTGGGGCCGGAAAGCTACGGCGCGGCGCTGCTGTACTTTACCGGCAGCAAGGAGCACAACATCGCGCTGCGCTCACGCGCACAGAAGATGGGTTTCACGCTGAACGAATACGCTCTGGCGCGTCTGAATAACGCTGGTTCAACTAACGACAAGCCCGTGGCCAGCGCAACGGAAGAAGAAATCTACACCAAACTTGGCCTGGATTGGATTCCACCGGAATTGCGCGAGAACTTGGGCGAGATTGAAGTGGCGGAAGAGCATAAGCTGCCGAAACTCGTTGAGGAAAAGCACATCCGCGGCGATTTGCACATGCACACCACCTCCAGCGATGGCCGCGCATCGCTTGCTGAGATGGCGGAAGCCGCGCGGGAGCGGGGACTGGAATACGTTGCGATTACGGACCACTCGAAAGCCCTGGCGATGGCCAACGGCCTCGATGAAAAGCGCGCCGTCGCCTTCGCGCATCAGGTTCGGGAGATGGATCAGCGCGGCTTGGGAGTGCGTGTTTTTTCCGGACTGGAGTGCGACATTCTGCGTGACGGGAAAATGGACCTGACCGACGACGCGCTGGCGGAACTCGACTGGGTGGTGGGCAGCGTTCACAGTTACATGAACCTGGAATCGGCCGAGATGACCGACCGCTTGTTGCGTGCCATGGAGTGTCCCCATCTGAAAGCGATCGGTCATCCCACCGGGCGCATCTTGCTCCATCGCGAGTCGTTCCCGTTCGATTTTGAGGCCGTCGCCGCGGAAGCCGCGCGGCGCGATATTTATCTGGAGATTAACGCGAGCCCGGAACGGCTCGACCTTTCAGCGGCTCTCATCCGTGCCGCCAAAGCCAAGGGCTGTAAGTTCGTAATCTCCACCGACGCGCATCATCCGAAACACTTGGCGAACATGAGCTACGGCGTGCGCATGGCGCGGCGGGGATGGCTGGAGCCGCGAGATATTTTGAACACGCGCTCCGCCGCCGAGTTCGCCAAAGCCATTGCTTAAAAAACGCCATTCAATCCACATGAAACTCATCTCTTCCAAGGAAATCACCCGCAACCGTATCTTCACCGTCACCTGGGATCACGCTGTCGATCCGGACGGTTTCGAGATTGAACGCGCCATCGTGCATCACAGAGGCTCGGCCGTCATGATGGCTGTCGATGAGAAAAAGCGAATCTTACTCGTGCGCCAGTATCGCCTTCCGGTCCGTCAATTCCTATGGGAGCTGCCGGCGGGAACGGTCGATCCCGGTGAAAAGCCGCTGCAAACGGCGCGCCGTGAACTGGTGGAAGAAACCGGTTATCGCGCCAGGAAATGGACCAAACTGGCTGAGTTCTACCCAAGTCCCGGTTTCCTGAGCGAGATGATGACGATCTACGTGGCCACAGGACTCACGGCCGGAGACGCCCAACCGATGGACGACGAGCGCATCGAGACGCGTTGGTTTACCGCGAAAGAAATCGACGCCATGATCCGGTCCGGCAAGATCCGCGACGCCAAGACCAACGTGGCGTACCTTAGGTGGAAGCGGTATTTCGCAGGTAAGTGAACATCTGGTTGAGCGCCTTGGCGCGGTGGCTCACCTGCATCTTTTGCTCGATGCCGGCTTCGCCGAAAGTGCATCCCACGGCGTCGCAATAGAACAGCGGATCGTACCCGAACCCTTCCGGGCCGCGCTCTTGATCGATGATGCGGCCCTCCACGGCGCCGCGAAACGTTTTCACAAGTTGGCCCCCACGCACCAGCGCGATCACGCAAACGAAGCGCGCGGTCCGATTCGCAATCCCTTTCAAGCGGTCCAGGAGCAAGGCATTGTTATCGGCATCCGTCGCATGTTCTCCGGCGTAACGCGCCGAATACACGCCGGGAGCGCCGCCGAGCGCGTCCACTTCCAACCCGGAATCGTCGGCGAACAGGTATTCGGCAGTGTGCTGTCCGTAGGCCAGCGCCTTTTCGGCCGCGTTGGCTTCGAACGTGCTGCCGCTCTCGTCCGGCGGAGGAACCTTTGCGGGTAGAGCTCGCACATCGAAATCGGGCGCGGCTTTCTGGAACTCCCGGAGCTTCCCGGGGTTACTGGTAGCGCAATAGACGATCATGCACCTTGGATGGCCTTCTGCGCCGCGATCAACTCGGTGATCCCGTTGCGCGCCAGCGTCAGCAGCGTGCCCAACTGTGACTCGTCGAACGCGGTTTTCTCCCCGGTGGCCTGCAATTCCACAAACTGGCCGGAACCGGTCATGACCACGTTCATGTCCACATCCGCCTGCGAGTCTTCCTGATAGCAGAGGTCGAGCATGGGCACGCCATTGACCACGCCGACGCTGGTCGCGGCGATACTGTCGCGAATGGGAGTGCGCTTCAAGGTCCCATACTTCAGCAGCTTGCCAATGGCCGTGGAGAGGGCTATGTAGGCGCCCGTGATCGCCGCCGTGCGAGTGCCTCCGTCGGCCTGCAGAACGTCGCAGTCCATGATCACGCTGCGTTCGCCGAGCGCGTCCAGATCGATGATGGAACGCAAGGAGCGGCCGATCAGGCGCTGGATCTCCATGGTCCGGCCGGACGCGCGGCCCTTGGAGACTTCGCGAGGCGTGCGTGTCGCGGTGGCGCGCGGCAGCATGGAATATTCCGCCGTGACCCAGCCCTTGCCGGAATTGCGCAGGAACGCGGGGACCGATTCTTCAATCGAGGCCGTGCAAAGCACGCGTGTATTTCCAAGTTCGATCAGAACCGAGCCTTCCGCGGTGAGCAAGTAATCCGTGGTGATCTTCAGGGGCCTGAGCTGGTTGGGGAGACGTTGGTCGATGCGCATGCGGGGACTCGATACTAGTTTGCGGACTTGAGTACTTGATAAAAGAGATACGCGACAATCGCCGAACCCGTCAGAATCAGGATGAAGCAGGGTATCGCCGCGGCGTTCGACCGCTTGCTGGAAGCCTTCCGCGAGCCAGCCGGTTTGAATTTGGCCATAGGATGAGTAACTCCTAGGTTTAACACAATGAAGATGTAGCACAATGAAGCTATGAACCCGAACGCCGCCGCGGTTCCTGGCGTGGTCCACCGGTTTTTCGAGTATTCCTTGCTGGGAATGCTGGCGGCCGGCTATTTCGCCGTGCTGGGATCCGGATTTCTGGATTGGCCCACGGCGATTGCCGCATTGGCCGGGTTGATCACCAGGCTTCTGCTGGTGGCGGGAGTGATCGAGTTCACCATTCCTCCGCGCATTGTCGCGGCCATCGCCATCCTGTACCTCGGCTTCTTTCCGCTGGATTTCTATTACATTTCCGGATCGTTCCTTGCCGCAACCGTGCACATGGTATTTTTTCTATCCGTCTTGAAATTGCTGACGGCCAAATCGGCGCGGGATTATGCGTCACTGAAAGCGATCGCGGGACTGGAGCTGATCGCCGCGGCTTTGCTGTCGACGGGTTTCAGCTTCCTCCTCTACCTGGCCGTATTCGTGCTCTTCGCCATTTCCGCCCTGGCGAGCGGTGAAGTTCGCCGCGTGGCGAAAGCGCAGGTGGTCGTATCGCGTTCCTCGCTGAGCGCGTTTCCGAGACGGCTCAGCACACTTTCCGCGCTGCTGTTCGCCGGCATTCTCGTCATGACCACTGGATTGTTCGTGGTGTTGCCGCGCACGGCCCAGGCGGCCTTTGAACGTTTCGTGCCGCAGCGCTACCGCCTGTCGGGTTTTTCCAACGTCGTGTCGCTGGGCGAGATCGGCAGGATTCAGCAGAGTAGCGCCACCGTGATGCACGTGCGTTCGTTTCAGGGAGAGGGCTTCTTGCCCGTGAAGTGGCGAGGCTCGGCGCTGGCTGAGTTCGACGGCAAGCGGTGGTTTAACGCTCCCGGCCAGGATCAGACGCTACGCGTGGAGGACCAGATTCTTCGTGTACGCAGTGCGACTGAGGGCGCGGGCCGCGGTCCGAATGTCATCTATCAGGTGCACCTGGAACCCATCTTGTCGGACACGCTGTTCTTCGCCGGCACGGTGGAAACCATCCGCATCGGTGTGCCTTTTCTGCGCTATTCACGCGGCGGTGGATTTCATGTGCCGCCCCGTTTCGGAGGACGGGGCTTGCACTACAGCGCTTACGGATTCTTGCCCAACGAATGGGCCGAGGGCCGCTACACGGCATCGCTTCCGCCGGGCGCCATGCGTGGCTTATTGAGTTTGCCCAATCTCGACCCGCGCATCCCGGACCTGGCGCGCGAAATGACCAGGGACGGGGAGTCACAGGCCGAGAAGGCGCGCATGCTGGAAACGCGTCTGCGCCACGACTACGGATACACGCTGGAACTACTGTCGAAACCCGTGGATGATCCTCTGGCGCACTTTTTGTTTGTCCGCAAGAAGGGACATTGCGAGTATTTTGCGTCCTCCATGGCCGTCATGCTGCGCACGCTGGGAATTCCCTCGCGCGTAGTCACTGGCTTCCAGAGCGGTGTGTTCAATCCGATGACCGGCTGGCAGGTGGTGCGCGCGTCGGACGCCCACAGTTGGGTGGAAGCCTGGATCGACGGGCGCGGCTGGACCACGTTCGACCCCACTCCGTACGACACAACCCGTAGTGGCGCCGAAGTGCTTACCCGCCTGGGGCTGTTCACGGACACGCTTTCGCAATATTGGCAGGACTGGGTGATGAGCTACGACATGGGTCATCAGGCGGCTCTCTTCACGCGCGTGCAGAACGCCGGCCGTCATTTCCGGATGCCCGACGCGGAAGCCATCTGGAATTCATGGAAACAAACCGCGGTCCAGAGCTGGCGGTTTGTCTCACTCGCGATCGTCGTGCTGGTTCTGTTCGCGCTGGGACTGATTTTTGGGCCCGCCCTCGGCAAGCGCTGGAGGCGGCGCGCACACACGCGGAAGCTTGAACGCGGCGAAGCCGGCAAATCGGACGCGACCGTCTTGTACCAGGAATTGCTCGAGTTGCTCGAGCAACGTGGATTCCAGAAACCTTCGTGGCTCACTCCCGTGGAATTTGCCCGCGTCTTACGCTCCCCGCGGATCGCGGCGTTGGTCACGGAAGCAACCGAGGCATACAATGAATTGCGTTTCGGCGGCCGCCGTGACGCCGTGCCGCGCATGACCCAGGCACTGGAACAAATCCGGCAGCTCTGAGATAAGGCATTCCTTGGACTACAGCGTTCGCGAGCAACGGGGCTGGTATCTCTACGATTGGGCGAACTCAGGCTTCGCGACGACGGCCATCGCGCTGTTTCTGGGCCCGTACCTGACGATCCTCGCCAAAGCCGCGGCGGATCCCGATGGCTTCGTGCATCCTCTGGGCATCGCTGTCGACGCCCGCAGTTACTGGAGCTACCTGGTCAGCCTGTCCGTAATCCTGCAAGTCCTGGTGCTGCCCATCGTGGGCGCGGTGGCCGACTACGGGAACCGCAAAAAGCAATGCCTGGCCGTGACGGCATACATCGGCGCGGCGTGCGCATTCGCTATGTTCTGGCTGCAAGGGACGGATTACCTGTTGGGCGGAGCGCTCTTCATCGTAGCTAACGTGAGCTTCGGCGCGTCGATTGTGGTCTACAATTCATTCCTGCCGGAGATCGCGCCTCCCGAGCAGCGCGACGCGGTCTCCTCGCGAGGTTGGGGGATCGGTTACATCGGCGGCGGAGTCTTGCTGGGGTTGAACCTGTTATTGGCCGTAAACGCCACGAAGTTAGGGATCACCGAAACGATGGCGGTGCGTATTAGTCTTGGTTCAGCCGGTGTCTGGTGGGCCGTGTTCACCATACCGGCTCTGCTTGTGCTGCGGAGCCGGCCCATGAACGGGCAAAGGCAAGGCCGGCACAAGCAAGTAGGCCAACGCGCCGCGGGAGCCGTCATCGGCCAGCTACGCCACACGGTGGCGGATATCTACCGCTACAAACAGACCATGACATTCTTGATCGCATACCTGCTCTATAACGACGCGATTCAAGCAGTCTTGGCGCTGGCGGCGCAATTTGGGAGCGACGAATTGAAGATCCCCGTGTCGAAGTTGACACTCGCGATTCTGATGGTGCAGTTCGTGGGATTCCTGGGCGCGATTGGATTTCAATGGCTCGCCGCCGCGATATCCGCCAAGCGCGCCATTATCGTGAGTCTGGTGTTGTGGACCGCGACGCTGATCTATCTGTATGCCGCTGTCCGCACCACGGCTGACTTCTTTATCGCCGCGGCCGCCGCGGCAATCGTCATGGGAGGCAGCCAGGCGCTCAGCCGGTCCTTGTTTGCGCGGTTGATTCCCGCGGGTAGGGAAGCCGAGTACTTCAGTATTTACGAGATCAGCGACAAGGGAACCAGTTGGATCAGTCCTCTGGTGTTTGGAATCGCGCTGCAGTTCACGCGCAGTTACCGGCTCGCCATCTTGTCCCTGATCGTATTCTTTATCGGAGGGCTGCTGGTGCTGTTGCGCGTGGATGTGGCGCGCGGCGAGGCCGAAGCGTCAGCGGGCTGAACTGGCCGCGTGGACCAGAAGCGTCGAATCGGTGCCGTCGCGCAACTTCGTGGAATGGAGCACCCGGCCGCCGCGGCCTAACGCTCCCAGATAAGATGCGTGGCTCCGGTCCGTCCCCAGCAGGACCAGTGTCAGGTAGCGCTCCGGATACCGCAACAGAAAAAACTCGTTTCCATCGCCCGCGGGACGGGAACGGGTCGTGGAGGGATGTCCCCATTTGGCGGCGATCGAAAGATAATCGTCGTTCGCTGTAAAGGGAAGGGACAACCGGGTAGGTGTACTGAAGAACCGGGCCCGCGATGCCTCGCGAACCGCGACCATGCCCACAATCGCAATGAGAATACTGACGGCAATCGCGCCCAGCGCCGTTTTAGTCTTGCGAGCATCCTCAGGAGTCTCCGTACGGATTCCCACTACCGGCGCGAGGCGCCTTTGTTGTGGGGCCGCGGCCCAAGGCAGGGGATCGCCGTTCGCGACCCGGATAACGGAAGCAGGCATCTCCAGAACCCGCGGCACGGGTGGCACCAGCAAGCCTTCCCGGTATTCCAGATCCTTCACCAGGCCCACGATGATCACCGGTTCCTCCACGCTCGATACGCCGCCCAGGTACCGGAGCGGGATGCAAAGCTCCTGCCGCGATTTTGTGTTGACGACGTGAATCTCATTCCAGTCCGCGCGGCGGAACAACCATTCGTTGTGATCCAGGTTGCGGATCGGGGGATAGAAGGAAAACGCACGGGGACCCAGTTGCTCAAACGGCGTCGGGATGCGCGGAGCGGGCACGGCTATGTCCATTGTATGCCGCCTCGGCTACAATGAGTGGCAAGTGCGATCTCGCTTCCTCTTGCTATTTTTGGCGCTGCAGTTGGCGGCTCAGACTCCCGTGGGCGTGGCGTATCAGTGTACGCCGCAGGATGTGGAAGCGCTGGGTTTGAATTGCAGTCCCGAAGAGCCCTGTCCAGTGTTTTTGGAATTGTCCTCGGCCGAGGCCGCCGGAAAATCCCTGTTCGTTGCAGGCAATTTACATACCCGCGACGTAACGCTCTCCAGCATCTTGCTGACCAGCGGCGACGGAGGAATCACTTGGACGGAGCCCGCGGAGCGCTTGCGGAGCGCTTCGCTCGAACAAATCGAATTTATGGATCAAGTGACCGGCTGGATCAGCGGCGGAATGATCGACCCGTTGGCGCGCGACCCGTTTTTGCTGGTCACAAAAGACGGTGGCAAGTCATGGAATCAAAAGATGCTGTTTGACGACACCAAGTACGGCACCGTTGCGCAGTTTCATTTCAATTCCCTCAACGTCGGCGAATTAGTCTTGGACGCGAGCCGCGGCAAGGCGACTCGCCAAGAACTTTACGGGACGATGACCGGCGGCGATAACTGGGAAATCAAGCAAACGAGTAACGTTCCTCTCCGTATCAAGGATGCACGCCCCCCGAATTCTTCCGGATTGCGCCTGCGCGCGGATTCCGCCGGCGGCGCTTACCACCTGGAAAAGGGCGGCGGCCGGAATTGGACGGGTCTGGCTACGTTCAAGATTCGCCTAGCGGATTGCCGGTAGCCCATATGCAGGCGATCGAGCTCGAACTGTTCCGGCACCTGCTGACCTCCATCGCGGAAGAGATGGGCGTGGTGCTGCGCAAGACCTCATACTCAGCCAATATCAAAGAGCGCCGCGACTATTCCTGCGCCGTATACGATTCGCGCGGGGAGACGGTGGCCATGGGCGACCATATGCCGGTGCACCTGGGTGCCATGCCTTTATCGGTCGCGGCGGTGCGTGAAGCGTTCAACCTTCATCCCGGCGACGTCGCTCTGGTGAATGATCCGTTTCGCGGCGGGACTCATCTTCCCGATATCACGGCGGTGGCGCCTGTGTACACGCGCGGCAGCAAGCGGCCGGCGTTTTATGTGGCGAATCGCGCGCATCATGCGGATGTGGGCGGGATGAGTCCGGGGTCCATGCCGCTGGCGCGCGAGATCTACCAGGAGGGCTTACGTATTCCGCCGGTGCTGATCCGGCGCGGCGGAAAAATGGATCGCGACTTGCTCGCGTTACTGCTGGCCAATGTACGCACGCCGGTAGAGCGCGAAGGCGACCTCATGGCGCAGTTCATGGCGCTCCATCGCGGAGAAGTGCGGTTACTGGAGCTTGTCGCCAAGTACGGCGAGCCATCCGTGCGGCGCAATATGAGCGATTTGCAGGATTATAGTGAACGCATGATGCGCGCGACGCTGCGTCAGTTGCCGCGTGGGACCTATCATTTCGAAGATTATCTCGAAAGCGACAGACCGCCGGGCGAGCTTCTGCCGATCCGTGTCGCGGTGACCATCAGCGGCAACGCCGCAATCGTGGATTTCACGGGTTCCAGCGCGCAGGTTGACGGTCCAGTGAACGCTAATCTCGCGGTGACGACAGCGGCGGCGATGTACGTCTTCCGCTGTCTGGTGCCGGAAGACATTCCGTTTACCGCGGGCATTCTGCGTCCGGTGCGCATCATCGCCCCGGCAGGCAGCATCGTCAACGCCAGGCCACCGGCGGCGATGGCGGCGGGTAACGTGGAGACCTCGCAGCGCATTACCGACGTCATCCTGGGCGCGCTGTCTAAAGCCGCGCCCGGCCGCATTCCGGCCGCCAGTTGCGGCACCATGAATAATCTCAGCTTCGGCGGGTTGCGCCCCGGCGGCCGCCCGTTTGCGTATTACGAGACCATTGCCGGTGGAATGGGTGCGTCGATACAAGGCGCGGGCCACAACGCACGCCATACGCACATGACCAATAGCTGGAACACGCCGGTGGAAGCGTTCGAGCACGAGTATCCGCTGCGCATCGAGAGCTATCGCGTGCGAAAGAATTCCGGTGGAGTAGGGCGTAATCGTGGCGGTGATGGGATCATCCGCGAGTTGCGCTTCCTGGTGCCCGCCGAAGTTACGATTCTTTCCGACCGGCGAAAATTGGGAGCTTACGGACTGGCCGGCGGACAGTCCGGCAAGCCCGGACGCAATACGCTGGTCACGGCTGCCCGCCAGGGCGAAACCCCGGCGGCACGCCAGCGGGAAATTCCAGCAAAGACCCGGTTTGAGATCGCGGCGGGAGACTCTTTACGAATCGAAACGCCGGGCGGTGGAGGCTGGGGAGACCCGAGGCCGACTACTTCATTGCCAGGGACTTCTTGATCCGCTCCCGGTACTCGGCGGCTTTGGCCAGCACCGCGCCCGCGTCAAGCGTCAGCATCCGGCGGTCGCGCACCAGCGTCCGTCCGTTGACCATCACGTCGGTTACATCGCTCCCCTTCAGCGCGTAAACCAACTGCGAATAGACGCTGTACATCGGAACGGCGTGCGGCGCCGCAATGTTGACCACGATCATGTCGGCGCGTTTGTCCTTTTCGAACGATCCGATCAGCTTGTCCATGCGCAGCGCCCGCGCACCGGTGATCGTCGCCATTTCGAATGCCTGCGTGGCGGGAAGCGCCCGCGGATCCCCGGTCGTCACTTTCTGCAGTTTGGCCGCCAGATCCATTTCCTCGAACATGTTGTGATCGTTGTTGGAACCCGCCACGCCGTCCGTTCCCAATCCCATGGCGATCCCCAGACCGAGGATCTTCCCCACGGATGCGACGCCGCTCGCCAGTTTCATGTTGCTGGATGGATTATGAGCCAGGCCCGTGTCCCGGCGCTTAAGGATAGCCATATCGGCATCGCTGAGCCAGACACCATGCGCGGCGAGGGTCCACCCGGTCAGCACACCTAGGGATTCCAGCGCCGCCGTGGGAGTCATCTTCCGCTCCGCCAGCGCCTCGTCGTTTTCTGTTTTCGTTTCGGAAAGATGAATCACTAACGGTTTTTGGTAGCGATTGGAAAGCGCGCGCGTCGCTTGCAGAATATCATTCGGAACCGTATAAATCGCGTGCGGAGCCACCGCGGGAACGATCAGAGGATCATTTGCATACTGCTTGAACAATTGCTCGGCCGCCGCCAGCGACGCCTGTGGAGTCTTGAAGTCGGGGGCAGGGAAGCCGATCACAGTTTGCCCCAGCATGCCGCGCAAGCCCGCCTGCTTGGTGACCTCGGCGACGGTGTCCTCGAAGTAATACATGTCGACGTACGTCGTGGTACCGGAGAGCGCCATCTCCAGCGCGGCCAATCGCGTGCCCCAACGCACGAATTCGCGGTCGACGTTCTTGGCCTCGGCCGGGAACATGACTTTCCGCAGCCAGTCCTGCAGGTTCATGTCATCGGCGATGCCGCGGAACAGTGACATGGCCGCATGCGTGTGGGTATTGACCAATCCGGGAGCCAGAATCGCCTCAGGCCGGTCAAGACGCTGCGCGGCGCGATATTGCCGGTCGATGTCGGCGCGCGCGCCGACGTCGACGATGTGGTCTCCACGGACGGCAACCGCGCCATTCTCAATCACCCGGCGCCGCGCGTCCATCGTGACCACCCAACGGGCGCTCCAGATAGTATCCACTTGCGTCTGCGCGGATGCGCCGAGCACAGACAGAACCAGCAAACCGCACAGCTTAAAGGAACGAACGGTCATACGCTCTCGGGAACAGGGCTTTCAACTGGAGAGTTTCCGTCTTGCCGTGAGGATTCACCAGCACCACTTCGATATCGCCGCAGAATTCCCATAGGATCTGGCGGCAAGCTCCGCAGGGGGGCGTGAGGGTTCCGGTGTCCGCCGCGACAGCGATGCGCCGGAATGAGCGGACGCCCTCGGACATCGCCTTGAGGACAGCCACTCGCTCGGCGCAGACGGTAAGCCCGTAGGTTGCGTTTTCAACATTGCAGCCGGTGTGGACGTGACCTTCGGAATCCTCAAGCGCGGCTCCTACGCGGAAGTTCGAATACGGCGCGTGGGCATTCTCACGTGCCTGAAGCGCCGCTGCCGCCAAGGGGTCCGTCATGCGCAAACTCTCCTGAGCTAGAGTAGCGCGTCAGCCAGCTTTTCGTATTCCGTGGGAGTCACCAGATGGAAACGGATAGTAAGGGAAGTGTGGCCGGACAGCACCGTATTCATGGCGGTAGTCGGCAGGTCTGGGCCGGCAAGATACAGGTTGCCGTCCTCAATCTTGAACGGGAGAACCCGCCATTCTCGCGTTACCGGCTGCGGCAAGATGCGCACCACGCGTGGAACAACATCTTCCGCCGCGATTTGCGTGAGCGGCAAGCCTTGTTGGAAGCTGAGTGCCTCATACAGAATATCTTCCGTGATCGCGCCGCTCCTGACCAAGTGAGCGCCCAGAGGTGTCGCCGCCGGGCAGCTCGCAAGAGCCTGCTTAAGCGCGCCGGCGCTTACCTGGCCGGTTGCCACCAGAATCTCACCAATCTTACGCTTGTGCGCCAGCAGCGTTGTGCGGCTGGGATAAGAGTGTTCCGTCTTCACCCACCGCAATGGCCGCCCCTGTGCCTTCGCGGCGGCATATCGAATGACGGCGAGCACGGTTGCCCCCGCGTTCAGGGCGTTCGCGCAGATGGCACGCGCCGGAACTCCACAGGCGAACTTCAATCCGTACACCCTGGCGACGCAACCGATCCGGAAAGCGGTCCGCCACACCTGGAGACCCAGCGTTGCCGATGTGAGCGTCCACTGGAGTGGCGTAAAGCGGGTCCACAGCGCGGTCGCAAGGCCATAAAATAGAATTGCGTTGGCAATGATCCCCAGCGGACTTCCCAGCAAGCCCTTGCGGTCTCGCCACAACCAGTACCAGTCGCCCAGCGATCCCGACCATCCGAAACGTTCCCAGCCTTGCAACGCGATACCGGTCACCCAGCGCGTACGCTGCCGGATCGCTGTCCGCCATTTTTTGGGAAAGTATTCCCGCGTCGCGACGAAGTCGTTGCCGCCCAGGCGCGTGAGCGGAACGAATACCTGGCGGAATCCTAATCGGTGAATGCGCAGGCCACTCTCATAGTCCTCGGTCAGAGCGGCCGGTTCAAAGACACGATTGGAAGACACTCGCGCCAATTCTTCCAGAGCTTCACGCCGATAGCCGGTTCCCACGCCTGACCCCGGCACGAAGCAGCCAAACCGCGAGCGCACCACCATGTCCCGCGTATGATATTCGGCGAATTCATCGCAATAAACGCCGTGCACGAACGACCAAAACGGCGTCGCCAGCGCCAGTACCGGGATCTGAATGAAGTCGTGATGGACCGCGTAGGCGTTGATCCAGCGCAGTTCCTCGGGATGGATGATGTCTTCGGCATCATGCGTCACGATGACTTCAAAGGCGATCTCGTGATGCTCCTCGTAGAGGCCCACATGCTGGTAGATCCAATTCAGACAGTCCGCTTTGGACGTAGGTCCGTCATGCGGGCATATCGCAAGATGCACGTTGGGATAACGTTCCGATACCGCCGCGACGGCATCCTCGGTCTCCGGATCGTTCGCATAAACACCAACGAAGAAGTGATATTCCGGATAACGGATGGCGGCCAGGTTGTGCTCCAGCATCCGCGTAATAACCGCGTGCTCTTTCCATAGCGGAACCAGGATCGCGATCGGCACGGGTGGGGCATTGGGCTGCGGGCGAGTGGGACGCAACGGAAAGATGGTCGATAGCCACGCCAGATCGACGGCAAGATCGTCCAACCCGCCGATCAGGAACGCAATTGCGAGTGGCGTAATCAGTCCGAGAATGAAGTCGTCGACGGCGCGGAAGTGCACTTATGTGTTCAGTGCGCCGCCGCGTGCCACAATCTCACGCAAAATGATTCAGCGGTCCGTGCCCGGAGCCAAGACCGGGGTTCGTGGCGATGGCCTCGGTGACGAACCGTTTTGCACTGAGAATTGCATCGGCCAACGGAACTCCCTTGGCCAACTCGGCCGTGATCGCCGCGGAGTACGTGCACCCGCTGCCGTGTGTGTGCGGCGTCTCAATGCGTTCCGTGTTGAATTCGTGGATAGCGCCCGTGTTCGTGACCAGCAGATCGAGCGCATTTCCCGTCAGATGTCCGCCCTTGACCAGGACGTTCTTCGCGCCAAGTTCAAGGATCTTCCTTCCAGCCGCAATCATGCTGTCGCGATCCTGGACGGCAAGACCCGTGATGGCGGAAGCTTCCTGCAAATTTGGAGTCAACAGAAACGCCAATGGGAGCAGTTGCGCGATCAAGGCGTCGAATGCGCCTTGCTCCAAGAGCCCGCCCAAAGTTCCGGAAAGGATCGGATCGACCACCAACGGAAAGCTGAAAACACGCGCCCGCGACGCCACTGCTTCCACGACATCCCGCGAACCCAGAGCGCCGACTTTGGCGGCATCCGGCGGCATATCTTCGAGCACCGCTTGTATCTGAGCCACAACCAGATCCGCCGCCAGGTGCTCGACGCGGGTGAGGCGTTGTGAATTCTGGACGGTAATCAACGTCGGGATCGCTTCGCCGTACACGCCGAAGCGGTGGAAAGTTTTCAGGTCGGCCTGCAAGCCTGCCCCGCCGCTAGGGTCCGAGCCGGCGATGGTGAGGGCCACGGGGATCACATAATCAAGTGTAGTGAAGGCGTTTACGGAAAAGTAATCCGTTGCGTGCGAACGGTGCCTGCCGAATTGTTCAATGCCGCGTCCATCGCGCCGACCGAGGCCGCATCGCCCGTCACGGGAAACGCGATGCGCATCAAGAATGTGCTGCCCAGAGTCTTGCCTTGGAAGAACAATCGGAAGTTGGATGAGAAGTCGCTCTGCATGCCTGACGCAATCACGCCGCCCGCGCGGTCATAAAACGTAAACGACATGGGTCCGATGGTGTAGGTGTTGTCAAACCCAGTGACGACGACTTGCAGGTTGTTGGCCACGCGAGTGGCGCTCGACGCCGCGATAGAGATCGGCACGGGGGCGATATGGATCGACGTTGACGGATCGCCCGTAATTCCAAATGCCCCGGGTTCCAGCGTAACCGTGATCCGGCCCGCCGTGGTGCCGGTTGCGAAGATGATGTTCGGCTGACCGTTGATTGACACCGCTGTTTCGCCAGCTTTTACCGTGAACGACGCGATGCGCTTGCTGGTCGCTACGAATTGGATCGCGAAATCATCGGAGACCGACGGTACCGCTGAAGTGAACGTCAGGCGGAGGTTGCCAAACGCGGCCACTGGCGCGGGCCCCGCCAGCGCCACGCTCAGCGCGTGCTGCTCCGCGCTGGAGATCGAAGGCTTGTCGAAGGTCCACACAGGTTCCGGCAGCGCTGCCGAGTAGCCTACGCCATAGAGCGTGTACGTGCGCGCGCCCACCGTGAGCGGTGCCGTGTACACCAGCGCGGCAGGGGCATTGAAGGTGTATGCGAACGTGCCGGTCTGACCACCTGTCACTGACGCGCCGTTCCCACTTGCGGCTGAAAATCCACTATTCGGAGTCGACGCGCCCAGTGTTACGGCAAGCGGCTGACTACCCGGATTCTGGATGGTCAGCGTACAGGTCACCTTCGTGAACTGCTGATTGCGCCCGAAGTTGATGGTCTTGGTTGTGTCCGGACCCGTGCACGGCGTCCCCACGGTTACGATAGGGGCGGGCACGGCCGAAGCCTGAAGATTCGCCGTTACGCTGGTAGTCCGTCCCGCCGCGTCATTCCACGTAACTTGCAGTGTTCCGGCATAGTCGCCCGTCTGGGCGTTTAAGAAACGGACAAAGACGGCCATCACCGCTCCGGGGGCCACCGCATAGGGCGTCGAAGAGGTGTTTACGATAGAAAACCCAGCGCCCGTGACTTTGAGGTTCGTGATGGTGACGGACCCCGTTCCCTGGTTCCGCGCGTGGAAGCGGACATCCAGCGCATCCCCGGCGGCAACCTCGCCGTAGTTGTATCCCGTCCCGACCGGAGTCTCCTTGATCCCGCTCAGCGACATCAGGACAACTTGCGCTTGCAACGCCAGGGGCAGCAGCAGTGCGAATAACAATACCCGCGCCGTCATTCTTGAGAAACTCCCGGCAACAGAAAGACCTGTTCGTGGCCTGGTTCCATGCGCAGCGCCCACATCCCGCTGGGCGTGATCAACTCCACGTAGCCATCGCTCATGCGGATGAACGAAGTGACGCCGGCGATGGGGAAGTCCGTTTCCGTTCCGTCGGGCCGCAGCAGCCTAACCTGTTCCGTGGCCGCCAGCAAGATCCCGCCATCCACCAACAGGACTGCCGTAGCATCGCCGGCATAGTGATCCCCCACCCAAATGCCGTCCGCGCGCCGCGCCGCATATTCCACCCGTCCGTGAAACACGCGCAGGTCCAGAACCTCTCCGTCAGGCGTGAACTCAATTGGCTCCCACTGCCCATCGCGCCAATGGACAAGCCGGTGCGCATCCGCGAAATAGGCGTAGACTGAGCTGCCTTCCAATGTCAATATCGCGGAGCCCTCGGGTGTGTCAATCATTTCGCCTACCGATGACAACAGCGTGAATTGCGTCTTTGCAAAGCAACTAGTCGAAGAACACGCGAGCGCCTGGACTCCTTTCCACAAAGGCTCGCTCGTCGTCGCGCTGCCGGCTACACCGATGACCGCGCGTGCATCCCCACGCTCGTCGAGCATGACGCCGATCCGCGGTTGCTCGATCTGACCGAGGGCAAATGCGCTCGCGATAAGAAAGAGGATTACTCTCATGGCCGTCCTACCGTAATGGTGGGCGTTCCGATTTGCAGACTGCCTACGCCTCCCGTTACCACTGCCTGTGCACCGCCGGAACTTGCCGAGCCTCTCCCGGCGACACCCGCGACCGCGGCCGCCGCCCCGCCGGCCAGGGCGATCCACAAAAGCTTGTGACCGCCGGAGACACGCGGGTTCAGGGTCTTGCGCTCCGGGGCATCGCTCAATGACTGCGCCACCGAAGCCGCCGCGCGTGCCTGTCCCTTCACCGCCGTCACTCGCACTTCAAAGCGTCCCGGAATCCGGTTCCACCGCATCCCCCACACACCGGCCCGGCCCCCGTCGCGAGTATTGCCGATTTCCATGCGCGAGCCCGCCGCAAACACGCCGCCCGGCCCCTCCGCCGGAAGCGCGAAACTCACCGTCGCGTCATCCACGGGACGGCCCGCTTCGTCACTCACCAGTACCGCGATGCCTCGGGTCGCTCGTGAACCAACCGCATACTCCGCGTCCCCGCCTTCCAAGACACGGATTTGCAGGATACCTGGGTTATCGGCCCCCCACGCCAGGCTGGTTGCCAGAAGAAAACTGAGAGTACGGATCACACGAATAAGTGGATTCCGCAATCCATTACTCTCGGGCCAATACTAACCAACTGGCGTCACCTATGTTTTAATAATAAGGAAGTCCTTTCGTTTTTCCATGGCAACCCGAGCCTCGTCAGCCCGTCGTAGTTTGAAAGCTTTCACTCGCAGAATGCGCGAGTTGCGTTTGATTGCCCATGGGGCGCTATCCACCAGCCACCCCATCATGGCGCACATCATTCCGATACGCCGTTGCAATCTTTCCTGCACCTACTGCAACGAGTACGACGATTTTTCAGCCCCCGTGCCCACCGACGTCGTGATCCGCCGGATCAACAAGCTGGCTGACCTGGGAACTAGCATCATCACGCTTTCCGGTGGCGAGCCCATGCTGCATCCCGATCTTGACGGCATCATCGCGGCGATGCGTAACCGCGGCGTGCTGGCCTGCATGATCACCAACGGCTATCTGCTGATGCCCGACCGCATCGAAAAGCTGAACCAGGCCGGGCTCGATCACATGCAGATCTCGATCGACAACGTCATGCCCGACGACGTCTCGAAAAAGAGCCTTAAGGTTCTCGACAAGAAGTTGCAGATGCTGGCCGAGTACGCCGACTTCCACGTCAACATCAACTCCGTGGTCGGCGGCGGCATCCACAACCCTGATGACGCCCTAGTCGTCGGACGCCGCGCCCTGGAACTGGGCTTTTCGGCAACCGTCGGCATCATTCACGATGGCGATGGCCAGTTGCGGCCACTCGGGGATCGCGAACGCGCCGTGTACCACGAGATGAAGGCGCTGGAAAACCGCAATTTCGCGCAGCTCAACTATTTCCAGGATGCCATCGCGCAGGGCAAGCCCAACGACTGGCGCTGCCGCGCCGGCGCCCGCTACATGTATATCTGCGAGGACGGCCTGGTGCACTATTGCTCGCAACAGCGCGGCTATCCGGGTACGCCTCTGGAACAGTACACGCGGGCCGACATCCGCCGCGAATACCTCAGCGAAAAGCCGTGCGCCCCCTACTGCACGGTGAGCTGCGTGCATTACGTTTCCTACTTCGACTTCTTCCGCTCGCCGCAGACACTCAAGAGCGGCATACCGGACCAGCCCACGCAGCCCCTGGTGAAAATCCAGTCGGCAAAATAAGGCCGTGAAGCTCTTCTTCATCGGAATGATCGCCGGCTGTATTATGCTCCCGGTCATCGCGATCCTGTACCTGCGCTTCGGCTACTTGCCGGTCGCGGTGGACGGTCCGGTAATCCCCTTCGAGGAACTGCTGGCCGGAACCGCCGTGCAGGCGCGCATCGCGCGGGAGGCTCCTAAGAAAGCCGGCCTGCCAGCGAGTGAAGAGAACCTGGTCGCCGGCGCGAAGATCTATCGCGAGCATTGTGTCGATTGCCACGGCCTTCCGGGACGTGCGCCCTCGGCGGCCTCCAAAGGCATGTATCCGCCGCCGCCGCAGTTCTTCGACCAGAAGGTGGTCGGTAATGAGCAGGTAGGCCCGGACTACTGGATCATCGCCAACGGCATCCGCCTCACCGGTATGCCCGGTTACAAGCCGACGCTCAGCGACGAGCAGCTCTGGCAGGTCAGCCAATTCGTGTTGAATCGCGGAAAGCTGCCGGAGGGGGCGAGGGCGGTCTTGGCGGGGAAGTAGTTGCTACCGTGGAGCGTATCTTTCCTTTAGGCAGCGTAAATCAATAACCTTTACATCTAACGGTTGTGCTTGGATGGATCGTGTAGTTCCATTCGCCATGAAATGTGTCGGGCTTCAGATGGACATGGGCAAACTCTTCATCCGTGATTTTGCGCCCAAC